>JBDKGF010000094.1:0-5489 GCA_039798305.1 Cyanobacteriota bacterium | reverse complement strand
CGGCCAGCCCTTCCAGCAGGACGCGGTGGCCTTCGGTGGGAGGGTCGGCGCTGGTGCCGAGCAGCGCCAGGCTGGCTTGCTCGCTCATGGCAGCAGCGGCAGCAGGGCTGCGGGTTGGTTGCTCTGGTCGTGCCATTGCTGCAGCCAGTCCCGGGCCTGAGGGTCCTGGCGTGCCAGTCGCCGCAGCAAGGAGGCGGGTCGCAGCCGCCCCCGTTCGGCGCTGCGCAGCAGTTCGGCTGCCGCCAGGCGGCCGGTGAGCCGGGTGGTGTGGACGGCCAGGGCTGCCTGGGCCAGTGCCACCGGCGCCGCCGGAGCCAGGCTGAGGCCGCCGCTCAGGGGTGCTGCCAGCAGCAGCACCTGGCGCAGTCCCCCCAGCAGCAGCTGGATCCCCAGCTGGGTGCCGCCGAGCAAGGCGTTCTGGGCGGACAGCCGCGTGAGCAGGGCGCGGGCACCGCCGCCGCCCAGTTCCAGCCCATAGAGCTCACAGAGCTGGACCACCAGCGCGGTGTCGAGGGCGATGCCGCCGGCCAGATCGAGCAGCAGCAGGGGATTGGCGGCGACGCCGGTGGCTTTGAGGGCGGCGTACCGGCCGATCAGGGCCTGAGCTCCTTCCCTGCCGCGCTGAAGCCGCCACTGGTGCAGCCGCTGGCAAAAGCGATCGGCGGCCCGCAGCCCGTTCAGTCCCAGCAGCAGCGCGCCGTGCCGGGACAGCAGATTGATCAGGGCGTGGCGCAGCGGCGCCACCTGGGGCGGCATCGGCTTGCTGCGCACCCGGCCATCGGGCAGCACCGTGGCGCGGCGCGGCGCTGAGGCCACCGCCAGCAGCTCCAGATCGCGCTGGGCGGGTGGCAGCCGACGGCGGATGCTGCTGATCAGCGCTGCGCGCTCCTCCTCCGGCCAGCAGTCGATGCGGTTCAGCACGAGCAGCACCGGTTTGCCGGCGGCCAGAAGCGGCTCCAGTGCCTCGGCTTCCGGTGTGGTGAGGTCGCTGTCGAGCACCAGCAGCACCAGATCGGCGCCCAGGGCCACCCGCGCCGCCAGGCGTTGCCGTGCTCGCGCCGCGATCTCATCGATGCCGGGAGTGTCCACCAGATCTACCCCCGCCAGGCCCGGGATGCTCACGGCCCAGGGGCGCCGCTGCTGGCTGCGGGTGCAGCCGTGGGCCACGTCGGTGGCGAAGGCCGGCTCTTCCAGCAGGGCGTTGAGCAGGCTGGATTTGCCCACCCCCACCCGGCCGAACACAGCCACCCGCAGCCGCCGCTGCTTCAACGCCAGCAGTTGTTGATCGAGCGCTTGTAGTTCGGGGCCGAGGGCGCTGCGCTCCCGGTCGCTCAGCCGCAGGCCGCTGCGCCACTCCGCCAGGAGCAGCTCGCAGCGCTCGGCCGTGGAGGGAGGGTGCAAGGGCGGCGGAGGGAACGCCATGCATTGAAGCGGTTGTGCCATCGTCGCGCTCAGCCCCGCTCGCTTCCATGCTGATCAGCCCAGCCGTGTACGCCGAGCGCCGAGCACGTTTCTTTCAGGCCCTGGGTGGAGCTGCCGCGGTGATCCCCGCGGCTCCGCTCGTCACTCACCACGCTGATTGCGAGTGGCCGTTCCGTCAGAACAGCGACTTCTGGTACCTCACCGGTTTCGATGAGCCCGATGCGGTGGCGCTGTTTCTGCCGCACAAACCCGAGGGTGAACGCTTCGTGCTGTTCGTGAACCCCAAGGAGCCCAGTGCGGAGGTGTGGAACGGCTTCCGCTGGGGCTGTGAGGGGGCCGTGGAGCAGTTCGGTGCGGATCTGGCCCATCCCCGCAGTGAACTGGCGCAGCGGCTACCGGAGTATCTGAGCGGCGCCGATGGCATTGCCTTCCGCGTGGGCCAGCATCCGGCGGTGGAGCCGCTGGTGCTGCAGGCCTGGGCGGGTCAGCTGGATCGGGCTCCCCGCAGCGGCGCTGCGGCCCTGGGGCTGGTGGCACCCTGCCCGCTGCTGCACAGCCTGAGGCTGCGCAAGGCTCCCGAAGAGCTGGCTCGCATGCGCGAGGCAGCCCGCATCTCGGCCGAAGCCCATGAGCTGGCCCGCCAGGTGGCCCGGCCAGGGCTGAACGAGCGCCAGGTGCAGGCCGTGATTGATCAGCACTTCCTCGAGCAGGGTGCCCGCGGACCGGCCTACAACTCGATCGTCGCCGGTGGCGACAACGCCTGCGTGCTGCATTACACCGCCAATAACGCCGTGCTGCGCGACGGTGATCTGCTCCTGATCGACGCCGGCTGCTCTCTCAACGACTACTACAACGGAGACATCACCCGCACGTTCCCGATCAACGGCCGCTTCAGCGGCGAGCAGCGGGCTCTCTATGAGCTGGTGCTGGCGGCTCAGGAGGCGGCCGTGGCTGCGGTGGCCCCTGGCCAGACCGCTGAGGGTGTACACAGCACCGCCGTACGCGTGCTAGTGGAGGGCTTGCTGGAGCTTGGGCTGCTGGTCGGTGAACCCGACGGGATCATCGAGCAGGGCGCTTACCGCCACCTCTATATGCACCGCACCGGCCATTGGCTCGGCCTCGATGTGCATGATGTGGGGGCTTATCGCCTCGGTGAGCATCACGTGGAGCTTGAGCCCGGCATGGTGCTCACCGTGGAGCCGGGGCTCTATGTCAGCGATCGCTTGCCGGTGCCGGAGGGGCAGCCGGCTATCGAGGAGCGCTGGAAGGGCATCGGTATCCGGATCGAAGACGACGTGGCCGTGACCGAGCACTGCCACGAGAACCTCACCGCCGCAGCTCTCAAGGCGCCGGTGGCGATGGAGCGCTGAGGGCTGATCAGGGCAGGGCCTCAGCATGGGGTGATGGCAATGCGTGTCAGTGGGTAGGCGCTGATGACTGTCCGTCCAGCGCCTGCTCAAGTGCCGTCAGAACGGCTGTGGTGCAAGGGATCACGGCATCGGCGCCGGCTTCCAGCAGCTGGGCCTCGTACTGGCTGCGGCGCTCGGCAGCTTCGGGTGCCTGCAGGTGGGGCGGCGCGACCGCCAGGCTGAGGAAGGCCTGCTCGCTCTGCTGTTGGCGCGCCCGTTGCACCGTGAGGACGTCGGCCACGGTGTCGCCCAGGTAGGCCACCGGCAGGCTGCCTGCCCCCAGGCCGCCACTCAGCTCAGCGGCCAGGCGCAGGAATCCCGTGGGATCGGGTTTGTCGGGGGCATCGCCCATGGCGATCAGCGGCGGGTTGTGCAGGCCCAGGCGCTGCTCGAGCACAAAGCGGGCCGAGGGGGGCTCGGCGCCGCTGACGAAGCCCCAGGCGATCCCGGCTTCACTCAGTGCCTCGAAGAAGCAGCGTTCCACCAGCAGTGGCTCGCTGCCGATGAAGCCCTGCCAGTTGTTCGGATCACCGTTGGGATCGCCACCGAAATAGAAGCCGTTGAATACGTCTACCAGTGCCGCGTAGGCCGGTGGTTCGACCAGGCCGTTGCGCCGCAGCAGTTCCAGGGAGGCATCCCAGTCGTTGTTCCAGCAGCCTTCGGCCTTGAGGGTGTCGATCGCCGCTGCTTCCGGCCGCACCCCGCTGTAGTGGTGCACGGTCTCGACGATGGCCCGGCGGTAGCTGCCGCCCACATCCCGGATGACCCCGTCGATGTCGAACAGCAGGACGGCGCGTGGGTTCAGGGGCCTGGCAACGGCGGCTGGTAGGTTAGTTGTTTGTGATTAAGCCTTGAGCGCTGACACCATGAGCACTGAGAGCGCTGAAAGCGCCGTGGCGACTGCCGCCGCTGAGGTTTCCTTGGAGGACACCACCGAAGGCCGTCCCGTGCTGCGTGGTGCCAATGCTGTTCTGGCTGCCGCCACCATCGACGAGAACGGTGTTCCCTCCGGTCGTACCCCCAAGGCCGACGAGGGTCGTTTCCTGGTGAAGATTCTGTGGCTGCCCGACAACGTCGCCCTGGCTGTGGATCAGATCGTGGGTGGCGGCCCCAGCCCCCTGACCTCCTACTTCTTCTGGCCCCGTGAGGACGCCTGGGAAACCCTCAAGACCGAGCTCGAGGGCAAGAGCTGGATCACTGATAACGAGCGTGTTGAGATCCTCAACAAAGCCACCGAAGTGATCAACTACTGGCAGGAAGAGGGCAAGGGCAAGAGCCTCGAAGAGGCCAAGATCAAGTTCCCCGACGTCACCTTCTGCGGTACCGCTTGATCGTCCGCCAGGTTGCTTGGCAGAGGAGAGGCCCCCGCTAGGGGGCTTTTTTCATGCCTGGCTGCGTGGGCTCAGTTCATTGCCGGCTGCGGGTGACCTGGCCGAAGCTGCTGCCGGTGATCAGGGCCGGATTGGTGCTGGTGTCCACCGTGAACTGGCGTGACTCGCTCTGGCTGGTGCCATCGGGATACACAAAGGTGACCAGGCCCTCCAGATTCACCTGCGTCCCATCGATCCCGATCGCCCGCAGCTGATCCACGCTGACGCGTTGAAACTGACGGAAGAAGGCCGGATCGAACTGATCAGCCGCTTCACCGCTGAAGCGCTGGCGTGCGGCCTGCATGTTGCCCAGGGACAGCTCGTTGTACAGCTGCTCCACACTGGCGATGGCCTGCGCTGTGGCCGCATCGTTGCTGGCTGGCTGGCCCAGATCCGGCGCGGGTGGCGCCTCGGGAGTGGTGGTTTCAGGGCTGGGGGTCACCAGTTCACCGGGAAGCCGGGGCCGCTGGGCCTCCACGGGGTTGTCGCTGGGCAGGGTGGTTTGCAGCAGCAGCCAGGCCAGGCCGCCACCCACACCCACCACCAGCACGCCGGCCATGAAGCTCAGCACGGCCACCAGCCCATTGCTGCCGCCATGGGCGGTGGCAGGCTCCGGCGCCTCCTCCTCCTCCTCCTCCTCCAGGTCTGGCTCGTCCTGGCGGACCACGGGATCAGGCGGGCTCGGCAACGGAGCCGCTGCCTGCGGCGGCACGCTGGTCTCCTGCAGGCCCATCAGCCCGCGCAGCACGGCATCCATGCGCGCGCAGATGGGTGCGGCGAACACATCATTGAGCTCCTGCTGCAGCCGCAGCTGCAGGCGTGGATCGGCTGGCAGGGGAGGTTGCTGGCTGGCGGCGCTGCTGAACCCCGGCGAGAGCACCAGGTATTTGAGGGCCGGCAGCAGGGCCAGTTGGCTCTGGCCGCAGAAGTCGCCCACCAAGGCCTGGAGCCGGCGTCCATCCAGGGGCAGGCCCCGCTCCAGATCGCTGAGGATCTGGCGGCGCAGATTGGCTCCGAGCGCGTAATCGTTCACGGGTTCCCAGGCGCCGCTGCTGCAGGCATCTTGCCCTTTGCCGGCGCTGCCGCGGCGCGGGCCCGCTGCCATTGCCGGCTCAGTTCGGCGTTCAGGGCGGTGCAGCCGGCGATGGGCCCGTTCTGGCTGGCGGCGATCAAGGCGCCGAGTGGATCGGTGCTGGTGGGTTGTTGCAGCTGGCTGGCCAGTTGCGGCTGCTCAAGCAGGGCCTTGAACTGGGCGCGGCGCTGGTTGAGGTTGCTCTGGATCTGCTCG
>JBDKGF010000093.1:0-2666 GCA_039798305.1 Cyanobacteriota bacterium | reverse complement strand
CACGCAAACCTGAAGAAAAGCTTAGGATTGGTTCATTCAATGCTCTGCGCCCATGTTCGCGCGTCTGGCTGAGCACTACCGATCGGTTGTTGAAGACCTGGTGATGAGCCTTCGCGCTCTTGCCGATGGCCTGCAGCAACAGGGATTTGCCGCAACCTGCTACGTGTGCGGCGATGACCGTGACGGTCATGGGGCCTCGTTCGTGGCTGATCTTGGTGATGGCCACATGGTGCGTTTTCTCGTCTCCGATTACGGCATCAGCTGGGTGGAATCCCGCAATGGCCACGAGCTGGTGAAGTTTGAAGGTGCTGAGGCCATCCAGGAGCTGGAGCGTGTTGCCGCGGCGCTGCATAACCCCTCAGCTCCCGTCGCTTCGGCTGTGAGCGCCTGAGCGCTATTCGAGCGTTCTGTCTGCTCCCGTTGTCTGCCCCCGCCCCGCGGCGGGGGTTTTTGTTGTGCAGGCGGGCGCAGGCTCCCTCGGCCGGTCAGCTGGCGGCCGGCACCGCCTCGTCGCTGGTGGTGTCGGCGTTGCCGCTGGCGGCCAGACGAGCGGCAGCAGCAGCGACCGGCTTGAGTGAGTCGCTGGTTTCGCTGAGCTTCTCGCGGACCTGGCGCTCGATCTGTTCCTTGGGCTCGGGGTTCTGTTCCAGCCAGGTGATCGTGTTGTCACGACCCTGGCCGATGTTGTCGCCCTCGTAGCTGTACCAGGCGCCTTTGCGCACCACCACGCCGTTCTCCTCCGCCAGATCCAGCAGGCAGCCCACGGTGCTGATGCCGCGGCCGAACAGGATGTCGAACTCGGCGATGCGGAAGGGAGGCGCCACCTTGTTTTTGGCCACCTTCACCTTGGCGCGGATGCCGTATTCCTCCGTGCCGCGCTTGAGGGTCTGGATGCGTCGGATGTCGAGGCGCACTGAGGCGTAGAACTTCAGCGCGTTACCGCCGGTGGTGGTTTCGGGGTTGCCGTAGGTCACGCCGATCTTCTGGCGCAGCTGGTTGAGGAAGATCACGGTGCAACCGGACTTACCGATGTTGCCGGTGATCTTGCGCATCGCCTGGCTCATCAGACGGGCCTGGCTGCCCACGGCCAGATCACCCATCTCGCCTTCGATTTCAGCGCGGGGGGTGAGGGCGGCCACCGAGTCGACCACCACGATGTCCACCGCGGCGGAGCGCACCAGCTGGTCGACGATCTCCAGCGCCATCTCGCCGGTGTCGGGCTGGGAGACCAGCAGATTTTCGATATCCACGCCCAGCGCGGCGGCGTACACCGGTTCGAGGGCGTGTACCGCAACCACGACGGCGGCGACGCCGCCGCGGCGCTGCACCTCGGCAATGGCGTGCAGGGTGAGGGTGGTTTTACCGGAGCTCTCCGGGCCGTAGATCTCCACCACGCGGCCCTTGGGGTACCCGCCGCCCAGCGCCAGATCCAGCGTGAGGGCGCCTGTGGGGCTGGTCTCGATCCGCATGCGGGAGGCGTCGCCCAGGCGCATGATCGAGCCCTTGCCGAAGTTGCGCTCGATCTGATTGAGCACGAGGCCCAGGGCCTTGTCGCGCTCCGGGTTGGCGCTGCTGTTGTTGGCTGCGCCAGCGGCGGGGCTACTGGTTTTGGTGTCGGCTGGCATGTCTGCGATTCAGCGATGGGGGCAGGCCGCGGTGCAGGGAGCCGGCGGAACCGTGCTCATCCTGGGCGACCTCATCAAAAGAAGTGCCACCGCAGGCGCCAGATGTTTCACCGCTGCCGGCTTCACCTGGCTGTAGTACAGGCGTACGCTAGCGGATCAGGGCCAGCTCGCCAGGGGCGCGGCGAATTGCTCCGGCTGCAGCGGGCTGATGCCGTCAGGCAGCTGCTCCAGATCCCCCGGCGCCAGGTAGCCCCAGGCCACCAGGAAGCAGCGCACGGAGTCCAGTCCTGGTGTGGCGCGCACGCTCTCCAGGGTGGGCCGGCGATCCTCCACGAACCAGATGGGACGCGTCTGCCCTCGGCTCAGCTGCAGCAGCACCTCGGGTTTGCTGCCCTGCTCATGGCCGTCTACCGCTTCCGGTTGCAGTCCATAGGCCTCCAGGAGCTGCCGCGCGAAGGCGCCCCCCTTGGTGGTGAGTACCCGCCAGGGGCTGCCCTCGCTGCTGAGGGCTTGGAGCCGCTCAATCACGCCGGGGTAGGGACGGTGCAGCGCCAGCCAGGCAGCGGGGTCGGCCTGGATCGCCTCGGTCCGCAGTTGCTCGAGGGCCTGTTGCAGGGCTTCGGGCTCCAGTTGCCAGCGCTGCAGGGCGGCCTGCAGCTGATTGTCGTAATCAGCCAGATAAGCCGCCAGGTTGAGTTCGGCCCTGGAGAGCTCGAGGGCGGACAGCACCATCTCCCAGCCCTTGTGGATCAGCGGCCGCAGGTGGCTAAACCCGGCAGGCGCCTGCTCGGGCAGTTGCCGCTCCGGGCGCAGGGCCAGAGCCGCCCGGCGGGCACTCCACCAGTACTCGGCCATGCCATCCACCAGCACGCCGTCGAAATCAAAGACCAGCAGCGGCGCTTCAGCCATGGCTGGGTCTGTTCAAAACTGGGCCGCTAGGATTCGAACCTAGGAATGGCGGGACCAAAACCCGCTGCCTTACCACTTGGCGACGGCCCAACGAGTCGCTCAGATCAGTCGCCGGGGCGCTGCTGTGCGAGC
>JBDKGF010000092.1:0-6811 GCA_039798305.1 Cyanobacteriota bacterium | reverse complement strand
CCTGAAGGGTGAAGCCAGCCATTGGGTGCTCCGGCAGGCCCTGCGCGGCCTCGATTGCATGGAGCACCGCGGTGGCTGTGGTGGCGACGGTGATTCCGGCGACGGCGCCGGCGTGCTCTGCGGCATCCCCTGGAGCTATCTCGATGCGGTGTGGCCCGCTGCCGCCGCTGCCGCCGCTGCCCCCCGCGGCCTGGGCATGGTGTTTCTGCCCGCCGATGCGGCTCGCCGCGAGCAGGCCAAGGTTTTCTGCGCCGAGGAAGCGGCCAAGCTGGGCCTCAGTAGCCTGGGCTGGCGCCAGGTGCCTGTGGACCCCGCAGTGCTCGGCCCACTCGCCCGCGGCACGGCGCCCGCAATCGAACAGTGGCTGATCGGTGCCCCCGAGGCAGGTGATGGCCTCGAAGCGCTGCTTTTCCGCCTGCGCCGCCGCTGCGGCGATCGGGCTCGCGCCGCCTGGGGCGCCGGCCCCAGCGACCTCTATTTCGCTTCCCTGAGCGGTCGCACCGTTGTCTACAAGGGGATGGTGCGCTCGGAGGTGCTCTCCGCGTTCTATGGCGACCTGCGCGATGAGCGATTCGCGGTGAGCTTCGCGGTGTATCACCGCCGCTTCAGCACCAACACCCTGCCCCGCTGGCCCCTGGCCCAGCCGATGCGCCTGCTCGGCCACAACGGCGAGATCAATACCCTGCTGGGCAACCTCAACTGGGCCCGCGCCTCCGAGGCTGATCTCGATGCGGTGTGGGGCAATGCCGCCGCCGACCTCAAGCCGGTGGTGAACCCGGCCTTCAGCGATTCCGCCAACCTCGACGCCACCCTGGAGCTGCTGGTGCGCAGCGGTCGCCCGATCACCGAGAGCCTGCTCACCCTGGTGCCGGAGGCCTTCCGCGACCAGCCAGAGCTGGCCGATAAGCCAGAGATCCAGGCCTTCTACGAATATTCCGCCTGCACCCAGGAGCCCTGGGACGGCCCGGCGCTGCTGGTGTTCGCCGATGGCCGCAGCGTGGGTGCCACCCTCGATCGCAACGGCCTGCGCCCGGCTCGCTACTGCATCACCAACGACGGCTTCGTGGTGATGGGCTCGGAAACCGGTGTGGTGGAGCTTGAGGAGAGCCGCATCATCGAGAAGGGCCGCCTCGGCCCCGGCCAGATGCTGGCGGTGGAT
This sequence comes from Cyanobacteriota bacterium, assembly GCA_039798305.1. GTDB lineage: Bacteria > Cyanobacteriota > Cyanobacteriia > PCC-6307 > Cyanobiaceae > Vulcanococcus. Next base: position 5,652 of record JBDKGF010000092.1, on the reverse strand, counting down.
CTGGAGAACGGCCGCCTGCTGCACAACTGGGAGGTGAAGCAGGAAGTGGCGTCGCGCCACCCCTATGGCCAGTGGTTGGCTGAGCATCGCCGCAACCTCACGGCCCAGCCCTGGGCCCAGGAGCGCAACCTCGGTGATCTCGAGCTGCTGCAGCTGCAAACCGCCTTCGGTTTCACCGCTGAAGACTTCGATCTGGTGATCGAAGACATGGCCGGTGCCGGCAAGGAGCCCACCTACTGCATGGGTGACGACATCCCCTTGGCGGTGCTCTCCGACAAGCCGCACCTGCTCTACGACTATTTCAAGCAGCGTTTCGCGCAGGTCACCAACCCGCCGATCGATCCGCTGCGCGAAAAGCTGGTGATGAGCCTGGAGATGCATCTGGGCAAGCGCGGCTCACCGCTCCAGCCCCAGGCTTCCGCTGCTGCCGCGCTGCATCTCGACAGCCCCATCCTGAATGAGGCCGAGCTGGCCGCCGTGGCGCAGCAGGGCATTGCCAGCAGCACCCTCTCCACCCTGATGCCGATCACCGATGGGCCCTCGGGCCTGGAGGCTGCCGTGGAGCGACTCAAGGCTGAGGCTGAAGCCGCCGTGCGCGGCGGTAGCCAGATCCTGGTGCTCTCGGATCGGGGCATCACCGCCACCACCACCTACATCCCGCCGCTGCTGGCGGTGGGTGCGGTGCACCACCACCTGCTCAACCTCGGCCTGCGGCTGCAGACCTCCCTGGTGGCCGACACGGCCCAGTGCTGGAGCACCCATCACCTGGCCTGCCTGATCGGCTTCGGCGCGAGCGCCGTGTGCCCCTGGCTCACCTGGGAAACGGCACGCCACTGGCTGGCGCAGCCCAAGGTGCAAACCAACATCGAGCGCGGCAAGTTGCCCGCCCTCACCGCCGATCTGGTGCAGGCCAACGTGCGCAAGGCCCTGGAAGACGGCCTGCGCAAGATCCTCTCCAAGATCGGCATCTCGCTGCTTGCCAGCTACCACGGCGCCCAGATCTTTGAGGCGATCGGCATCGGTGCCGACCTGATCGAGCTGGCCTTCAAAGGCACCACCAGTCGGGTGGCCGGCCTGAGCTTGAGCGAGCTGGCCAGCGAAACCCTGAGCTTCCACGCCAAGGCCTTCCCCGAGCTCAACCGCACCAAGCTCGAATTCATGGGCTTTGTGCAATACCGCACCGGTGGCGAATACCACCTCAACAGCCCGGAGATGGCCAAGGCCCTCCACGCGGCTGTTGAGGCCGGTCCCGGCTACGACCACTTCTCCACCTACAAAACCCTGCTGGAGAACCGGCCGGTCACGGCTCTGCGCGATCTGCTCGAGCTCAAGCCCGCAACGGCGCCCCTGCCCCTCGATCAGGTGGAGAGCGTGGAGAGCATCTGCGCCCGCTTCTGCACCGGCGGCATGAGCCTCGGCGCCCTCTCGCGCGAAGCCCATGAGGTTTTGGCCGTGGCGATGAACCGTATCGGCGGCAAGAGCAACAGTGGCGAAGGTGGTGAGGACCCGGCCCGCTTCCACACCCTCAGCGATGTGGATGGCGAGGGGCGCTCCGCCACCCTGCCCACGATCAAAGGCCTGCGTAACGGCGACACCGCCTGCTCCGCGATCAAACAGATCGCCTCGGGCCGCTTCGGTGTGACCCCTGAATACCTACGCAGCGGCAAGCAGCTGGAGATCAAGGTGGCCCAGGGTGCCAAGCCCGGCGAGGGCGGTCAGCTGCCTGGCCCGAAGGTGGATCCCTACATCGCCTGGCTGCGCAACAGCAAGCCCGGCGTGGCGCTGATCTCACCGCCGCCCCACCACGACATCTATTCGATTGAGGATCTGGCTCAGCTGATCCACGACCTTCACCAGGTGCACCCCGCCGCCAAGGTGAGCGTGAAGCTGGTGGCTGAGATCGGCATCGGCACCATCGCCGCCGGCGTGGCCAAAGCGAACGCCGACGTGATTCAGATCTCCGGCCATGACGGCGGCACCGGCGCCTCTCCGCTGAGCTCGATCAAGCACGCCGGCGGCCCCTGGGAGCTGGGCCTCACCGAAGTGCACCGGGCGCTGCTGGAAAACGGTCTGCGTGATCGCGTGCTGCTGCGCGCCGATGGCGGCCTCAAGACCGGTTGGGACGTGATCATCGCCGCCCTGCTCGGCGCTGAGGAATACGGCTTCGGTTCGATCGCGATGATCGCCGAGGGCTGCATCATGGCCCGCGTTTGCCACACCAATAACTGCCCGGTGGGTGTGGCCACCCAGAAGGAAGCGCTGCGCAAGCGCTTTACCGGCATCCCCGAGCACGTGGTGAACTTCTTCCTGTTCGTGGCGGAAGAGGTGCGTCAGTTGCTGAGCGTGCTTGGCGTGGCGCGTCTCGAGGATCTGATCGGCCGCACCGAGCTGCTCCAGCCTCGTGCCGTGCAGCTGGCGAAAACCAAAGCGATCGATCTCTCCTGCCTGCTCGATCCCATTCCGCAGGCGGCTGATCGCAGCTGGCTTCAGCACGACGCCGAAGCCCACGGCAATGGCCCGATCCTGGAAGACCAACTGCTGGCTGACGCCGAGCTGGTGGCCGCGATCGAGGGCCACGGCCGCCTGGCCCGCACCCTGCCGATCATCAACACCGATCGCAGCGTTTGTGCCCGACTCGGTGGTAAGATCGCTGCCCGCCATGGCAACACTGGCTTCCAGGGCCAGCTGGATCTCACCTACGAAGGCGCCGCCGGCCAGAGCTTCGGGGCTTTCACCGTGCAGGGCATGAATGTGCGCCTGGTGGGCGAAGCCAACGACTACGTGGGTAAGGGCATCAATGGCGGCCGCATCAGCGTGGTGCCCCCGGCCGGTGGCCGTGATCCCGGCAGCCAGGTGATCCTGGGCAATACCTGCCTCTACGGCGCCACCGGTGGTGAGCTATTCGCCCTCGGCCGTGCCGGCGAGCGTTTCGCGGTGCGCAACAGCGGTGCCCGCACCGTGGTGGAAGGCGCCGGCGATCACTGCTGCGAATACATGACCGGCGGTGTGGTGGTGGTGCTTGGCAGCACCGGCCGCAACGTGGCTGCCGGCATGACCGGTGGTGTGGCCTTCCTGCTCGATGAGACAGGCGGCCTGCGCGAGCGGGTGAATCCCGAGATCGTGGCGATCTGTGAGCTCACCACCCCTGAGCAGGAAGCGCTGCTCAAGCCGCTGCTGGAGGCCCACCTCGAGGCCACCGGCAGCAGCAAGGCCGCGGCGATCCTGGCCGATTGGAGCACCTGGAAGGCGCGCTTCAAGCTGCTGGTGCCCCCCAGTGAGAAGGCCAATGTGGGCCTGGCTGAGCGCGAGGCGGTGGCGGCCTGATCGGTTAGCCGCCGCTTCGGTTCGGTTCACGCTCCCGCCGGTCGGTTCGCCCCACCGGTGGGTTCGGTTGGCCCGATCCCTCTCCCTCACTGGGCTGCATAGCTTGCCTGCAACCGCACCGGCAGCCATGCCTCCCGAGTTCGCTCAGCAGATCCAGCAGCTGTTTGCCCGCCAGATGGCGGTGGCCTTCCTCGAGCACTGCGCTCAGCTTCCGGCTCCCGTGAGCCTGGTGAACGCCCGCATCGATGAGCTGGCCGCCGGCCCGCTGGCGGTGGAAGCCTGCGCTCTGGAATCGGAATTCCTGCTGGAGCCCTAGCGGGGGTGCTGCGCCATCAGTCGCTGCACCTCGCCGGCGTGATAGCTGCTGCGGGTGAGCGGTGTGCTCACCACTTGCAGGAATCCCAGCTCCGTTTCGCCGTGGCGCCGGAATGCCTCAAATTGCTCCGGCGTCACGAAGCGATCCACCGGCAGGTGTTTGGGCCCGGGCGAGAGGTATTGGCCGATGGTCACGATGTCCACCTGATGGCGGCGCAGATCAGCCAACACCTCCAGCACCTCCGCATCGCTTTCCCCCAGACCCACCATCAGGCCTGACTTGCTGTAGGCCTTGGGCCAGCCCTGGCGCACCCGCTGCAGCAGCTCCAGTGAACGCTCGTAGATCCCCTGGGGCCGAGCTTTTTTGTAGAGCCGCGGCACGGTTTCGATGTTGTGGTTCAGCACATGGGGCGCGGCGTCCATCACCACGGCCAGGGCGTCCCAGTTGCCGCAGAAATCGGGGATCAGCAGCTCGATCGTGGTGAGCGGTGAACGCTGCTTCACCTGCTCGATGCAGGCCACAAACTGGCTGGCGCCGCCATCGGGCAGGTCATCGCGGTTCACCGAGGTGATCACCACATGCTTGAGGCCCAGGCGGGCGACCGCCTCGCCCAGCCGCACCGGTTCGGTGGGATCGAGCTCGCGAACGCTTTTGTCGAAGTCGATGTCGCAATAGGGGCAGGCGCGGGTGCAGCCCGGCCCCATGATCAAAAAGGTGGCGGTGCCGCCGGCGAAGCACTCGCCGATGTTGGGGCAGCTGGCCTCCTGACACACCGTGTTGAGCTTGAGATCCAGCAGCAGATCGGCCACCTCGCCGATCCGCTCCCGCTGGGGAGCCTTCACACGCAGCCAGTCGGGTTTGAGCACAGCGCCACTTCCGCCCGCAGGCGCAGATCAGCCACTGACTCTAGAAACCGGCCCCGGCGCTCAGCCCGGAGCCTCCCTCGGCCTCTTGAGAACCCTTGCCGGAGGGCCATCTCCTACACTCCCGGCATCGGGATGTAGCGCAGCTTGGTAGCGCACTTCGTTCGGGACGAAGGGGCCGCAGGTTCGAATCCTGTCATCCCGACTTTCAGCTGAGTTCGGCGCCCGGGTAGCCCCGCGGGGTCACCATGCGGCCGCCTTCCACCCGGCTGCTGCTGTTGCCGATCAAGACCAAGGTGAGCATGTCCACCTGCTCCAGCGGCAGCGTCGCCAGCTCGTGCAGGCTCACGGCTTCCTCTTCGCGGCCCAGCTGTCGAGCCAGCACCACAGGCGTGTTGGGTGGCCGCTGCGCCAGCAGCAGCTCCTGCGCCCGACCCAGCTGCCAGTCGCGCCCTTTCGAGCGCGGGTTGTAGAGCGCCACGACGAAATCGCCGGCCGCTGCGGCCTGCAGCCGTCGTTCGATCACCTCCCACGGGGTGAGGCGATCGCTCAGGCTCACGGTGCAGAAATCGTGCATGAGCGGTGCGCCGGCCCGCGCCGCCGCCAGCTGGAGCGCAGAAATCCCGGGATGCACCTGGAACGCCGGGCGATCCTGCTCCGCCAGGGCCATCCATTGCTCCAGGGCCAGGCCGGCCATGCCGTAAATGCCGCTGTCCCCCGACGACACCAGCGCCACCGTGAGCCCCTGGCAGGCCAGCTCCAGAGCTTCGCGGCAGCGCTCACGCTCCTGGGTGAGCTGGCCATCACTGCGCAATTGATCGGGCCGGCGCAGGGGCTCGAGCAGATCTAAATAGAGGCCGTAGCCCACCCACACGCTGCTCTCCGTCAAGGCCGCGCGGGCATCAGGGGTGAGCAGTGCCAGGCTTCCGGGCCCGCTGCCGATCAGGTGCAGCGAGCCGCGCTGGGGAGCCCATTGGCTGGCGGCCTGGGCGATGGCCGCTGTGGCGGCGCCCTGCTCCCCTGCGCGGGCGCGTTCGATGCGTTTCTGGGTGCGCAGCCTGGCTGCCGGACCTCCGGCCAGCAGCGCCGCCGCCTCGGCCACGCTGGCGGTGCCCAGCTCGGCTTCCACCACCGCCGATGGATTCGGGA
>JBDKGF010000091.1:0-4333 GCA_039798305.1 Cyanobacteriota bacterium | reverse complement strand
AACAGTCGGAGCGGAGAGCTCAGCAGAGCAGGCCTCAGTTGGCCGTGCCCTCGCCGTCGGCGTGCTGCTTGAGCGCCCGGGCAAGACCGGAGGGAACTTCGTTGATGCCCACAGCCACCTTGGTAGCCACAGCGTTGATCGCACCAGCGATCTGCGCCATGAGCACCTCCTTGGAGGGCAGATCCCCGATCGCCTTGATCTCGGATTGCGAGAGGAGCTTGCCTTCGAAAAGACCGCCCTTCGTTTCCGATTTCTTGGTGTCCTTCTGGAAGGCCTGAACGGCCTTCACGGCACCACCCACGTCGCCCTTGACGAGCACGAAGGCGTTGGTGCCGGTGAGGAGGGAATCGAGTTCCGACCAAGCGCTGTTGCCATCAATGGCACGGCGCATCAAGGTGTTTTTGGTCACCTTGCACACACCGTTGCTGGCCTGCAGACGGGTCCGCAGATCAGACATCTCCTTGATGGACAGGCCCTTGTAATCAAGAACCAGCGCCATTTCGGCCTCACCGAGGAGCTGCTTGAGCTCTTCGACGATCTGTTGCTTGTTCTCCAGCGTGCGGCCCATGGGAAACGGAACGGATCGGGGGAACAAGCCGGGTACGCAGCCCCAGTGCGGATGCACTCGAGGGGCTGCGGCTTGTCATCCCCCAGCAGCGAACCGCCAGGGCAAAAACCAGTCGCGTGCACCTCGGCAGGGTTTACGGCTTGCAGCCGAGGAGCACCGAAGTGATCGCTGGCGTTGGGCAGACCTGCTGTCTTGGGTAGGGCGCGTGCCCTTCTGGCGTTTGCCAGCTTGTCAACATACAACAAAGCCCCCGCCGGGGCGGGGGCTGAGGGGACCGGGCCAATTCAGGCCCGGGGAACCGGAATCAGGCGTCCTGCTTGATGTCCTGCAGGGCGGACACATCCACTTCCACGGAGGGGCCCATGGTGGAGGTGATGTAGAGGCTCTTCCAGTAGCGACCCTTCGCACCGCTGGGCTTGTTGCGGTCGATGGTCTCCTGCAGGGCCTTGAGGTTGTCGAGCAGCTTGGCAGCGTCGAAGCTGGCCTTACCGAAGCGCACGTGCACGATGCCGGTGCGGTCGGCGCGGAACTCGAGTTTGCCGGCCTTGAACTCGTTGATGGCGGATGCCAGGTCGGTGGTGACGGTGCCGGCCTTGGGGTTCGGCATCAGACCACGGGGACCGAGCACGCGGCCGAGCTTGGCCACCTTGGGCATCATGTCGGGGGTGGCGATCAGGAGGTCGAACTCCATTTCGCCCTTGGCGATGGTTTCCACCAAGTCGTCGTCGCCGGCCAGATCGGCGCCGGCGGCCTTGGCTTCAGCCACCTTCTCACCGCGAGCGATCACAGCGATGCGGATGCTCTGGCCGGTGCCGTGGGGCAGCGCCACGGTGGTGCGCAGCTGCTGGTCGGTGTACTTGGGATCGATGCCGAGGCGGGCGTGGGCCTCGAGGGTCTCGTCGAACTTGGCGGTGGCGTTGGCCTTCACCAGTTCCACCGCCTCGAGCGGGGAGTAGGTGCGGGTCTCAACCTTGCCGAAGGCGGCGGAATAACGCTTGGAAACTTTGGGCATGTCAGGCGTGGGGTTCAGGCGAGCGTTGAAGCTCTCCCCCGGTAAAGAACAGAGATGGACAGAAGATCAGTGCTGGGCCGAGGCCCGCGGCTGGTCTCAGTCGTTCACAGCGACGCCCATGTTGCGGGCGGTGCCTGCGATGATGCGCATGGCCGAATCAACGCTGGTGCAGTTGAGGTCGGGCAGCTTGGTCTTGGCGATCTCCTCGAGCTGTGCGCGGCTGATGGCGCCCACGGTGCCCTTGGAAGAGGTGGCAGCACCCTTCTCGATGCCGGCTGCCTTGGAGATCAGCACGGAAGCGGGAGGGGTCTTGGTGATGAAGGTGAAACTGCGGTCTTCAAAGACCGAGATTTCAACCGGAATCACATAGCCGGCCTTGTCCTGCGTCCGAGCGTTGTACTCCTTGCAGAACGCCATGATGTTGACGCCGTGCTGACCGAGGGCAGGGCCCACCGGCGGCGCGGGGTTGGCTTTACCGGCCTGGAGGGCCAGCTTGATCACAGCTACAACTTTTTTTGCCATCGTCCTGGCGGCTTGAGCAATCTGCGGATCCGCGACCCTAGGGCAGCGGGTGCGGCAGGTCCCGGAGACCGGAACACCACCTGTGGCCGCCCTCCGCAGGGAGACGGCCGCACCGAAATCAGCTCTGCTTGCTGATCTGGGAGAACTCGAGTTCCACCGGGGTCTCCCGGCCGAAGATCGACAGCAGGGCCTTGAGCTTGTTGCGCTCGCCCGACACCTCGATCACCTCGCCCTGGAAGTCCTTGAACGGTCCGGCCGTCACCAGGATCTGATCACCCTCGGTGAGGTCAACCTTCACAACAGGCTTCTTCTCGGCAGCGCGCTTGAAGATGCGATCCACCTCGGAGCGGCTGAGGGGACGGGGCTTGATGTGACCGCGGGCCTTGCCGGTGGCACGGCGATCCTCAGCGCCCACGAAGTTGATCACGTTCGGGGTGCTGCGCACCGCCATCATCGTGTCCTCATCCAGCACCATGCGCACGAGCACATAGCCGGGGAACACCTTCTCCTCGGTGCTGGTGCGGCTGCCGTCCTTCTTGAGCTTCACCGCCGGGGTCTGGGGAATCTCGATCTCGAGGATGCGGTTGTCCACGCCCAGGGTGACGGCCCGCTGCTCGAGCGTGGCCTTCACCTTCTTCTCGCAGCTGGAGGCCACCTGCACGGCATACCAGCGGGCAATCGGTGCACGGCCCTCAGCCGCGGGCACGCTGAGGATTTCCGGGCCTTCAGCCGCTTCGGCACCAGCCAGGCCTTCGGCGCCCAGCTCTTCAGGGCTCAGATCAACGTCAGACACGGGCAACGGCAAAGGGAGAACGAGAAATCAGCGGAACACCTGGGCATTCACCCAGCTGTAGAAACGATCGATGGCGGCGATGGCAAAGCCCGAGAGGGTCACCATCAGAATCACAGCCACCGATTCGGCAAACAGCTGCTGGCGGCTGGGCCACACCACCTTGCGCAGCTCGGCCACGGTGGTGCCGACGAAACCGGTGGCGACAGGCGGATTCTCCGCGACTGGCGGAGTGGCTGGCTGATCGGGTTGTGGCTCAGTCGGGGTTTCCACCACAGGGTCCAGAAGGTGTTCGCGGAGCGAGGGCGCGCGCTGTTGCGCAAACAGCCACCCTACCGGACGTGATCAAACCGCAGCGCTGATCGGGGTGAAGCGCAGCTCCCCTGCGGCCTCCAGCAGGCTCACCTGCACGGCCGATGCCCCCAGGAAACGCTCTTCGAGCAGCTCGGTGGCCTGCGGGTTTTCGATGCGGCGGCGCAACAGGCGACGCAGCGGCCGCGCTCCGTATTCCGGCTCATAGCCCTGCTGGGCCAGCCAGGGCACCACCGCTGCATCCACCTGCAGCTCCAGCCCCTGCTCCCGCAGCAACGCCGCCAGATCAGCCAGCTGCAGATGCACGATCCGCTGCAGCTCCTCAGGCCCGAGCGGTTTGAAGCGGATCACCTCATCGATGCGGTTGAGGAACTCCGGCCGGAACTGGCTGGCCAGGGCCTGCTCCACCTGCTGCTCCAGCGCAGCGGGATCGCCACCGCTGCGGGCGTTGTCGAGGATGGCGCGGCTGGCGAGGTTGCTGGTCATCACCACCACCGTGTGGCGGAAATCCACGGTGCGGCCCTGGGAATCGGTGAGGCGCCCGTCGTCGAGCACCTGCAGCAGCACGTTGAACACATCCGGGTGGGCCTTCTCCACCTCATCGAGCAGCAGCACTGCATAGGGGCGGCGGCGCACCGCCTCGGTGAGCTGACCGCCTTCCTCATAACCCACATAGCCAGGAGGAGCTCCGAGCAGGCGGGCCACGGCGTTGCGCTCCATGAATTCGCTCATGTCGAGCCGGACCAGCGCCTCCTCCTCGTCGAACAAGGCCGCCGCCAGGGCCTTGGCCAATTCGGTTTTGCCCACGCCGGTGGGGCCGAGGAACAGGAACGAGCCCACGGGCCGGCGCGGATCCTTCATGCCGGCACGGGCGCGGCGGATCGCCGCGGCCACCGCCGCCACCGGCTCGCGCTGGCCGATCACCCGCTCGCCGAGCCGCTGCTCCAACTCCAGCAATTTCTGGCGCTCACCCGCCATCAGGCGCTGCACCGGAATCCCGGTCCAGCGGGCCACCACATCAGCGATATCGCCCTCCTCCACCTGCTCGCGCAGCAACGACTGGCCGGAGCGCTGCTGCTCCTGCAACTGCGCCTCCAGCTGGCTGCGGCGCTGCTGCACGCCATGCAGC
>JBDKGF010000090.1:0-5716 GCA_039798305.1 Cyanobacteriota bacterium | reverse complement strand
GATCAGCAGCAGGCTCAGCCCGCACACCAGCGCCATCAGCAGCCAGAGCACCAGCCCGTGCCCCTGGCCATCGAGCAGCAGGCCGGCCACCAGCGGTGCCCCGAAGGCCATGGCGGGCTGGCGATGGCGCTGTTCTCCCAGTGCTTTGCCCTCAGCGCCTTTGGGGCGCCGCTGCTGGCCGGCCTGCTGCTTGATCGCCAGGGCCACGGGCTGGTGCTCTGGCTGCTGATGGCGCTGGTGTGTGGGCTGTGCCTGCTGCTGATCGGGCCGATCCGCCGCCGGGCCCACGTGAAGGGCTGAACCCGAAGACCGCCCGCACAACACCTGCCGGCAGCGGCTGCAGCCCGCACAATCGGGGCAGTGCTGCCGAAGCCATGGCTGTTCACGATCACGGTCGCCGTCATCCGCAGCAGCACATCGGTCGCGCCGGCCTGGCTTCCGCCTTCCGCTGGAGCATCCTGCTGAACACGGCGCTGTCGATGGCGCAGATCGTGATTGGCATCGGCTTCGGGTCACTGGCGCTGATCGGCGATGCCCTGCACAACCTGGGCGATGTGGCCGGGCTGGCCCTGGGCTGGGGCGCGGAACGCCTCAGTACCCGCCCACCCAACGAACGCTTTACCTACGGCTTCGGGCGCAGTACCCAGCTGGCGGCCCTGAGCAATGGCGTGCTGGTGGCGATGGCCTCCGCGGTGGTGGTGGTGGAAGCCATCCAGCGGCTGCACAACCCACAACCGCTGGTGAGCGGACCGGTGGCCTGGGCGGCGGCGGCGGGCATCGCGGTGAATCTGGGATCTGCGCGCCTGTTCGGCCATGGCGGACACGCAGGCCATTCCCATGATCTCAATCGGCGCGCCGCGGTGGTGCATCTGATCAGCGATGCCCTGGTGTCGCTAGCCGTGCTGCTCAGCACCCTGCTGGTGGGTCTCACCGGCTGGCACTGGCTCGACCCAATCACCGCCATTGGGGTGGGCATCGCTGTGGGCTACACAGGGGTGGTGCTGATCCGCGATGCGCTGGTGGTGCTGCTGGACGGCATCCCCAGCCACATCCAACCGGAACAGGTGCGAGCCACCCTGTTGGCCCTACCGGGGGTAGTGGACGTGCACCACGTACACATCTGGAGCCTGAGCACGAGCCAGGTGGCCCTCACCGCTCACGTGTGCCGCCGCGACAGCGGCATGGACGATCTGGAACTGCTGCATCGCGCCAAGGATGCCCTGGCCGCGATCGGGGTCGAGCACAGCACGTTGCAGCTGGAGCCGGGCTGAAAGGCAGAGAGGCTCAGCCCTTGCTCATCTTGGCGGTCCAGGCCTCGTGGGGCAGGGGCTCGGTGCCGTACTCCCAATCGTCGTAGTCGGGATCGTTGCGGATCTGCTGGTGCACCTGCTTCTGCACTTCGAAGTCGTGCTGCTGGGTGGCGTCCTGCTGGTTCGGATCGGCGGCCTGCTGCTGCTCCGTCATGGGGCTGAGTGGGGTGACCTCATTTTGAGGCAAACGGGCACTGGTGGCTCGCGGCACCCAAACACCCCACCTGGGCGATCAACCGCAATCAGACATTGAACAGAAACTCCATCACGTCGCCCTCATCCACCACATACTCCTTGCCTTCAGCCCGCAGCCAGCCCTTGTTGCGCGCTTCAGCCAGGGAGCCGGCCTCCAGCAGCTGCTTGTAGCCAATGGTCTGCGCGCGGATGAAGCCGCGCTCGAAGTCGGTGTGAATCACGCCAGCCGCCTGGGGAGCGGTCATGCCGGCTTTGATCGTCCAGGCGCGGGTCTCCTTCTCACCGGTGGTGAAATACGTGCGCAGGCCCAGCAGGCTGTAGGTGGCACGGATCAGGCTCTGCAGGCCGCCTTCCTCCACCCCCAGACCCGCCAGAAATTCAGCGCGCTCCTCCTCCGGCAGTTCGATCAGCTCAGCCTCCACCTGGGCGCTGATGCGCACGGTGCCGGCACCTTCCTGCTTAGCCAGGGCAGCCACCTCATCGCAGTAGGCGTTGCCTGAGGCCAGATCGTCTTCACTCACATTCGTGGCGTAGATGATCGGCTTGGCGGTGAGCAGCCCCAGCGGTTTCACCATCGCGGCTACGTCGTCGGTGAGTTCCACGCTGCGGGCCACGCCACCCTGCTCCAGCACGGCCTGGATGCGCTCGAGCGCCGCATCCTCCACCTGGGCTTCCTTGCTGGTGCGCACCTGCTTCTTCAGGCGCTCACGCCGCTTCTCCACCTGGCTCAGATCCGCCAGACCCAGCTCCAGATTGATCACCTCGGCGTCGCGGGCAGGCCCGACGGAACCGCTCACATGAATCACGTCGTCGTTTTCAAAGCAACGCACCACGTGCACGATCGCGTCGACTTCGCGGATGTTGGCGAGGAACTTGTTGCCCAGTCCCTCGCCCTGACTCGCCCCCTTCACCAGACCAGCGATGTCAACGAACTCCACCCGCGTCGGAATGATCTCCTTGCTGCGACTGAGATCAGAAAGCTGCTGCAGCCGTGGATCCGGCACCGCCACCACGCCCGAGTTGGGCTCGATCGTGCAGAAGGGATAGTTGGCCGCCTCGGCCTGGGCGTTGGCCACAAGGGCATTGAACAGGGTCGACTTGCCCACATTGGGCAGCCCCACGATTCCGGCTTTAAGCATGCGGGGAATCTACGAACCGCCCTTCGGACACTCCGGCGGTGATCCACCCCACAACCCAGGGGTGCGACCAGGAAGACTGGTGCGAGCGCAGGCGCAGGACCATTCCCTCCTCAATGCTCCAATCCCCTCCCACACGCGAGGGCCAGCCGCTGCCAGCCGCCGCGCGTTTCAACCAGCGCTGGCTGAAACGTAAACGCGTCTGGGCCGGGCTGCTGGCCGGCGCGCTGGTGATCGGAGGAGGCAGCGCCCTGATCAGCCAGCGGCGCAGCAGCAGCCAGCAGCGCGGGCTGGGCACCTACACCGTGGTGGCCCGCCAGGGAAGCCTGCCGGGGGTGATCACCGCCAGCGGTGAGCTCGAGGCCTTCCGCAAGGTGAACGTGAGCCCCAAGCGTCAGGGGGTGCTGGAGAAGTTGTTCGTGGAAGAGGGCGACAGCGTGCAGGCCGGCCAGGCCCTGGCGCTGATGGACAGCGGCGATCTGAACGACCGCCTCGAGGAACTGCGGGCCCAGGTGCGCTCCGCCAAGGCTCAGCTCAACCGCAGCCAGAGTGAGCTGCAGCGTCGCGGGGCCCTGATCCGCCAGGGCGGCATCAGCCTCGATGACTACAACAGTGCGCGCTCCACCTATCTGGTGGACAAAGCGGCCGTGGAGGCGGCGCAGCAGCGGCTCGAGCAGCGCATGAAGGAGCTGGGCGACCTGACGGTGCGTGCGCCCTTCGCGGGAGTGGTGACAGCCCGCTTCGCAGATCCAGGCGCCTTCGTGACGCCCACCACCTCGGCTTCGGCATCAGCCGGTGCCAGCAGCTCCTCGATCGTGGAGCTGGCTCAAGGTCTGGAAGCCGTGGCGAAGGTGCCCGAGAGCGACATCGGCCGCATCCAAGCGGGCCAGAGCGCCTCCGTGCGGGTGGATTCCTTCCCCGATCGTCGCTTCCCGGCCAGGGTGCGCCAGATCGCCCCCCGCGCCGAAAAGCTCAACAACGTCACCTCCTTCGAGGTGAAGCTGCAGCTGATCGATCCACCGCCGGAACTGCGGATCGGCATGACCGCCGACATCGACTTCAACACCGGCACCCTGGCCGCCCGCACCGTGATTCCCACCGTGGCGGTGGTGACCGAGCAGGGCAAACCCGGCGTGCTGCTGGTGGGCCCCGGCAATCAGCCCACCTTCCAGGCGGTGACGCTGGGAGCCAGCAGTGGCAAGGACACCCAGATTCTCGATGGGCTCCAACCCGGCACGCGGGTGTTCATCGACCTGCCGCCCTGGGCCAAGAAAAAACGCGAGTGATAGAGGGTGACTTAAACCACCACTTTGAGCACCATCAAAGTGAGATCGTCGAACTGCTCGGCTTCGCCCATGTGATCGAGAGCCAACTGTTTAAGAGCATCGAGCCACTGTTGAGCTGAGCGAAAGTCGCTTTTGGCATCAGCGAGCAGGGCCTTCACAGCCTGCTGCCCCAAGGGTGCTTCCTGTCTGTCGCGCGCATCAGGCAAGCCATCAGTAAAAGCCACCAGCACATCACCGGGGTCAAACTGGCAATGGCAACTGGAGAATTGCGCCTCAGCAAAGATGCCTAAGGCAGGACCCGTGACCTCCAAGGATTTAACACCACGGAAGCCGCGGACCAGGGGAGCTTCATGCCCCGCACACACATAATCAAGACATCGCGTGCCAGGCTCATAAACCGCCAGAAACACCGTAGCGAACATCGACGAGGCCCCATGATTCTCCGCCATGTAGCGGTTCACAACCTGAGCCACACGAGCGAGGCGATCACCCAATGGCCGCACATCAACGGGATCCGATAAAGGCGAGAACTCGCCAATCAGCGAGTAGCGCAGCAGACTTCGAAACACAGACATAAACAACGCCGAACCAACACCTTTGTCGCAGACATCTGCCACCACGATGAACTGCTTGCCGTCAACAGTGAGCAGGTCGTACCAGTCGACACCAACTTGATAAGCAGGCTGCAGGAAATAGGCCAGCTCATACTCCTTCAACCGTGGCGGCGCCTCGGCCAGGAAATATTGCTGGATCTGCTTGGCGGTTTGCATCTGTCGATCCGAGATCGCCAGCAAATTTTCAATGTGAGCACGCGACTGCTCTAGCTCCTCATTGGCAATCCGCAAATCGGCCGTGAGTTGGTTCACCTGCCGGATCCTGCCATTCAAAGCATCCACCATCACATCGAGCTCATGGATCGGCGATGAGCTCAAGGGGCGCAATCCCAGCGCAGGACCGGGGGCATCTCTGCCTCCGGACTGTTGTGGATCTATCTCGGCCAATCCGCAGCCGGGATCCTGACCCGAAACAAGCACCAATTCAAATTCACGACTGAAACGCGTCGCCACAAAATCGCCCACCAACACGGCCACAGCCACCATCGAGGCCAGCAGAACCAACATCGACATGCCGAAGCCCTGCACCTGATCAATCAGAGGACCCGCCGGCACCGCCACCTTCAACATCTGGATCGGCTCGAAGTACGGCAGATCCATCAACTCCTTGGAGCCAACAGAGGGATAGTCGAAAATGAAATAGGCCCTCTCCCAGCGCCGGTTGCGCACGCGCTCGCCTCGAGGCACCAAAACGTAAAAACCATTGCCAGCGCCATCCAGCACAGGCGTAGAAATTCGCTCATAGCTCGAGCTCAACAGCGCGAATAATCGGGGATCTGAGGTAGAGCTCTGGCCATTTTTGTCAAGACGGAAAAACGCGGCATCACCAATCGTTCGCTGATCTGCAGCACCCCAGGAATCCAGATCTCCTATGGTGTAAGCAGCGATGGCATCGCGAGTTAACACCAAGCGCTGCTCAAGGCCAAGCTGCACAGATTCCTCGAGTTTGTCGAGCGAGAAGAGGGTGAAGGCGAGTCCGGTGATCGAAATGGAGGAGAGCACCATCATCAACACCACCCCCCGCACCGACAAGCCCACATTGCTCCGACGTCCCTTAGGGAATCTCTGGGCAACAGGGGGTTGAGGGCTGCTTGAGCTCGACAGATCTGCTTCTTGCCTTAATTTGACCCTGGGGCCATCTCCCGATAGTTCTATCGGCTCGTTTTCACCCTTGT
>JBDKGF010000089.1:0-2580 GCA_039798305.1 Cyanobacteriota bacterium | reverse complement strand
GGTGGATGGTGATGGGGCAACGTTTGATGCCAACTACGATTTCAACACATTTTCGGTCATCCCCTCTCGGCAGCTGTTCCCCTTCACCCTGGGTGCTGGTCAAGTCATTCAAGGTTGGGATCAGGCTTTGGCGGGGCGTCGGCTGGGTGAAGTTCTGGATCTGACGATTCCTGCAGAGTTGGCCTATGGCAGTGCTGGTGCGCCGCCATCCATCCCGCCCGATGCATCGCTGCGTTTTCGCGTGGAGTTGGTTGGTGCCGTTTCGGCTGGTGCATCGAAGGCGATCTACCCCTCCTATCGCGATCTTGGCTTGACCAAGACTGTTGTGAATCAGCTCGAGGTGCTGAAGGTCCAGTTTGGTTCCAGCAAGGTCGCGACCAATCTCAACGACACCCTCACGGGTAGTGCCAGCAAAGATCTGTTGATCGGCCTGGGTGGTAGTGATCTGTTGCAGGGAGGAGCGGCCGCTGATGTATTGATCGGTGGTCCTGGTAGTAATCGATTTGTCTACACAGACCTAGGCGATTCATCCCCCAGGCGTGGCGGGCAGGACCAGATCCGGGGGTTCCAGCGTGCGGCTGATCTGATTGACCTCTCGGCGCTGGCTGATGCGATCACCTACGTCGGCAAGCGTGGCTTCAGTGGTGATGCTGCAGAAGTGCGTTTTGCCTCGGGTTCCTTACAGCTCGATGCGGACGCTGATGGCAGCGCTGATCTCGAGCTTCTCTTGTCCGGTGTCAATCGCTTCAGCGGCAGCAATCTGTTGCTCTGAGGCCGCGTTCGCTTAAACCTGGTGCGAGACCCCTCGCGCCCCCGATCTGAACCTGATGCGCGTTCTGGCACCGGCGGCCCTGCTGCTTCTGCTGGCCTTCTTCGCTGCCTCGGAATTTGCCTTGATCCGGCTGCGGCCCACCCGGGTGCAACTGCTCGAGGCAGATGGGGAGCGTGGTGCCACGGCCGTGGCGCGGCTGCAGCGGCGCTTGCGGCGCGCACTGGTCACCACCCAGTTGGGGATGACCCTGGCCCTGGTGGCGCTGGGTTGGACGGGCCGGGGTCTGGCGGAGCGCTGGGGCTCGGGGCCTGCCGGCGCCTGGCTGGGGCAGGCCTGGCTCGATGGGCTCCTGTTTCTGGCGCTGGTGCTGTTGGCCACGCTGCTCGGTGGGTTGGTGCCCAAGGCCTGGGTGTTGCATCGCCCGGAGGCTTCCGCCCTGCGCCTGGCACCCGTGCTCGAAGCGGTGATGCGCAGCCTCGGCCCCTTGCTTGTGCTGCTGGAGCGGCTGGGCAATGGCTTGCTGCGCCTGCTCGGCTTGCCGCGCAACTGGGATGAGCTGGTACCCGCCCTCTCGGCCGGTGAGCTGGAAACCCTGATCGAATCCAACAGCGTGGTGGGGCTGATGCCCGACGAGCGCGACATGCTTGAAGGGTTGTTTTCCCTGCGGGACACCCAGGTGCGCGAGGTGATGGTGCCCCGTTCCGGCATGGTCACCCTGCCGCTGGAGGTGCGCTTCGCGGAGCTGATGGAGGCGGTGCACAGCACCAATCACGCCCGCTTCCCCGTGATTGGCTCCTCCCTCGACGACGTGCGCGGTCTGCTCGACCTGCGCCGCCTGGCAGAACCCATCGCCCGGGGCTTGCTCCGCAGCGATTCCCCCCTGGCTCCCTACGTCACGCCTGTCAGGAAGGTGCAGGAGACCACGCCCCTGGCGGAGCTCCTACCGGTGATCCGCGGCGGTGAGCCCCTGTTGTTGGTGGTGGATGAGCACGGCGGCACCGAGGGTCTGGTGACCATCTCGGATCTCACCAGCGAAATCATGGGTGATGAGGAAGATCCCTCCAATCCCGACGACGACGATCTGCAGCAACTGCAGGAGCACAGCTGGCTTGTGGCGGGCGATCTGGAGATTTATGAGCTCAATCGCGAGCTGGGTCTGCACCTGCCCGAGTCGGATGAGCACCACACCCTGGCGGGTTTTCTGCTGGAGCGTTTGCAGCACATTCCCGCCCCGGGCGAGAGCCTGCGCTGGAAGGGCCATCAGTTTTTGATCATGGCCATGGATGGCCCGCGCATCGAGCGGGTCGAGATCACCCGTCGGGCAGTGGAGCCGGAGGCTGAAGAGAGTTGATCGGCGAAGGCCCGTGGTGGTGGCCGCTCATCGTCGATAATCTCTGCGTCAGATCGCCAGCGCCATGCAGCCGGTTCGCGTTGGAGTGATTGGAATCGGCAACATGGGTTGGCACCATGCCCGGGTGCTCAGCCTGCTGCGCGACGCTGAGCTGGTGGGCGTGGCCGATCCCGATCCCGATCGCGGCCGGCTGGCGGTGGAGCAGTTTGGCTGCCGCTGGTTCGCCAGCTATGAGGAGATGCTCGGCGAGGTGGAGGCGGTGTGCATCGCCGTGCCCACCCTGCTGCACCACCGGGTGGGCATGGCCTGCTTCAAGGCTGGCGTGCACGTGCTGATCGAGAAGCCGATTGCCGCAACTCAGGACGAAGCGACTGAACTGAGCGCTGCTGCTGAACAGGCCGGCCGGTTGCTGCAGGTGGGGCACATCGAGCGCTTCAACCCCGCCTTCCGTGAGCTG
>JBDKGF010000088.1:0-4488 GCA_039798305.1 Cyanobacteriota bacterium | reverse complement strand
GCAGCTTCAAACGCTTCCTGGGCTTGGCCGGCTTCCATCAGCAACAGCAGGCCGCCCACCTCGCGGGAAGGTGGAATGTCCAGCGCGGCAATCGCTCCTGCGCCTGTGTCGGCGATCGCGGTGAGCTCACGTTCGTAGCTGTGACGGCGTTCCTCGTCGCTGAGCAGCTCGGCGCTCGACTGCAGCAGTTCGGCCCTCGCCTGCAGCGTGTCGACGGTGAAGCCCTGATCCGGTGCGCGATCCAAACGCTGCTGCAGGGTGCGCAGCACGGTTTCGCTGTCGGTGGTGGCGCTCACCCCGAGCAGACGGAAATGGTCGATCGGCAGTTCCAATCCGCCTGATTCACTAGGGCGTGACTGTAGTCAGGGTCTGAGGTTTTGGCCTCATCCCACACCCCGTTCGGTGATGGACCCCGTACAGTCGCCTGAGCATCAGTAGTGGCCGGACAGCCGGAAACCGCGCATGACACAGGCAGATCTCGGCCAGAGCGTCGCCAGCAACGGGGCTCCCGCCTGCTCCGCCGATGTGAATGCCGTTGGCTTGCACGCCGAGCGTCTGCTCAACCTTTATCCCTCCACTCCCGCCGTGGTGAGCCGGGATGAGGGGCTGATGCTCTACCGCGACATGGTCCTGGGTCGGCGCTTCGAAGACAAGTGCGCCGAGATGTATTACCGGGGCAAGATGTTCGGCTTCGTGCACCTCTACAACGGCCAGGAGGCCGTGAGCACGGGCGTGATCAAGGCGATGAAGATGCAGCACGACTGGTTCTGCAGCACCTATCGCGACCACGTGCATGCCCTCAGCTGCGGTGTGCCGGCCCGCGAGGTGATGAGCGAGCTGTTCGGTAAGGAAACCGGTTGCAGCAAGGGCCGCGGTGGCTCGATGCACCTGTTCTCCAAGGAGCACCACCTGCTCGGTGGCTACGCCTTCATCGGTGAGGGCATCCCCGTGGCCCTCGGCGCCGCCTTCACCAGCCGCTACAAGCGTGATGCCCTCGGTGATGCAAGCAGTGATGCCGTGACCGCCGCCTTCTTCGGTGATGGCACCTGCAACATCGGTCAGTTCTATGAGTGCCTGAACATGGCGGCGCTCTGGAAGCTGCCGATCATCTTCGTGGTGGAGAACAACAAGTGGGCCATCGGCATGGACCACAACCGTGCCACCAGTGACCCCGAGATCTGGCGCAAAGCTGCGGCCTTCGGCATGGCCGGTGAAGAGGTGGACGGCATGGATGTGCTGGCGGTGCGCGGTGCTGCCCAGCGCGCCGTCGAGCGCGCCCGCGCCGGTGAAGGTCCCACCCTGCTGGAGTGCCTCACCTACCGCTTCCGCGGCCACTCCCTTGCTGACCCCGATGAGCTGCGCGCCGAGGCGGAGAAGGAGTTCTGGGCCCAGCGCGACCCGATCAAGCGCCTGGCTGCCCACCTGATCGAGCACAACCTGGCCAATGCCGAGGAGCTGAAGGGCATCGACAAGGAGATCGATGCGGTGGTGGCCGATTGTGTGGAGTTCGCCCTTGCTGCCCCCGAGCCCAAACCCGAAGAGCTCACCCGCTACATCTGGGCGGAAGACTGAGACAGGTTCTTCGGTGCAGCTATGCGCCGCTCTTGATCGGGTGCGCGTTCATAGACCATGTAGCCGGGCCTGCTCAGCGGCGGCCCGGAATACCAGCCCATGGCGTTCCACCAGGGGCTTGAGCTCGTCGTAGCCGCCGCCGATCACCGTGGCCACCGGGATCGAGCGCCGCAGGCAGGCATCCAGCACCAGCCGATCGCGGTTGAGCAACCCTTCGTTGCTGAGGTTGAGCCGGCCCAATCGGTCGTGGCGGTGGGGGTCCACGCCGGCGTTGTAGAGCACCAGATCAGGCCGCACCTGATCGAGCAGGTTGGGGATCAGATCACCAATGGCAACCAGATAGTCGCCATCGTTGAGACCATCGTCGAGCGGGAGGTCGACGTTGCTGTTCTGTTTGCGCAGCGGGAAGTTGCTCTGGCAGTGCGCTGAGAAGGTGAACACCCGCGGCTCATCGGCAAAGATCGCGGCTGTGGCATCGCCCTGGTGCACATCAAGATCGATCACCATCAGTTGCTGCACCAGCCCTTCGGCCAGGAGTACCCGTGCTGCCACGGCGCAGTCGTTGAAGATGCAGAAGCCGCTGCCGTGATCTGGAAAGGCGTGATGCGTGCCGCCGGCCAGATGGCAGGCCAGGCCGCGCTCCAGCGCCAGTCGCGCCGTGAGCACTGTGCCCCCCACCGCCAGCCAGGTGCGCTGCACCAGCGGGGTCGTGGCGGGCAGGCCGATGCGCCGCTGCTCCGCATGTGTGAGTTCACCGCGGGCAAATGCCTGGTGGTAGCGCTGCCCATGCACCAGCTCGAGCCAGCGCCGCGGTGCCGGCAGCGGCGCGACAAACTGCCCTGCACTCGCCAGCTCCTGCTCAAGCAACAGCTGATGCAGCAAGCGAAACTTCGCCATCGGAAAGCGATGGCTGCTGGGCAGCGGCGCCGAATACGCCGGGTGGTAGACGAACGGTGGCCTCAGGGCAGAGGAATCACAGGCTGCTGGGCATTCTGCGGGTGAGGTGCCGCAGCTTGCGCAGGGCCTTGAGTTCCACCTGTCGCACCCGCTCGCGCGATACGTCGAGCATCCGCCCGATCTCGGCGAGGGTGTGACGCTCCTCCCCCTCCAAGCCGAAGCGCAGCTCAAGCACCTGACGCTCCTGCTCGGTGAGGTGGCTGAGCCAGCGGCCCAGCTGCTCGTGGTGCATGCCGCGCTCCACCTGATCGAGCGGCTCGGCGTGGCTGTTGTCGGCGATCAGGTCGCCCAGGAAGCTGCGGCCCTCCTCGCCGTTCACCGGTGCATCGAGGCTTGAGGTGGTGAGGGCCTGGCGCAGCAGGGAATCGAGCTCGTCGATGGGCATGTCCATCGCTTCGGCGATCTCTTTGCGGCTCGGCATGGCACCGAGCTTGTGAGCCAGATCCAGGCTCACCTTGCGGATTGCGGTGAGCCGCTCTGAGAGGTGAACCGGCAGGCGGATGGTGCGCGCCTGGCAGGCGATCGCGCGGGTCATGCTCTGGCGGATCCACCAGAAGGCATAGGTGGAGAACTTGTAGCCCCGGGTGGGGTCGAATTTCTCCACAGCACGCTCCAGGCCAAGGGAGCCTTCCTGAATCAGATCGAGCAGTTCGAGACCTTTGCCCTGATATTTCTTGGCAACACTGACAACCAGGCGCAGGTTGGCTTTCATCATCCGTTCCTTGGAGCGGCGGCCGACGCGGATGGTTTTCTTCTGTTTGTCGGTATAGCCGCTTTCAGGTTCTTCTTCAGTGAGGCGCATCATTGCCTGCACCTGATTACCCAGTTCAATTTCTTCTGCTGGGGTTAACAGAGGAACGCGCCCGATCGTGGAGAGATACCAGCTGATCGGGTCACTGCCTCGGCGGCGACTGGCGCCCCCCGGGGAAAGTCCGGATGCCGTCATGAACCCATACCTGGAAGTGCGGCAAATCTCCTATGGGTTCTGCGAAAGGCGATGTGATTTCAGATGCGCTTTAGCTTTCGGCAGTAAATCCACACATTTGTGTTGAGACTCAAGTGTGTGCCGGCGGTTGTAAAACGTTTTGCATTGTTTGCTCTGTCTCGGGCTCCTGGTTTTGTAATCTTTGCGCGACAGTTGTCGGCTCAGCCCCGCCTTGGCCCTGTTCCTGCGCAGCCTGGTGTCCAGCGTGGGCATGGGCCAGGGCGCTCGTGGCGAGCAGGGCGGCATCTCCTCCCCCTCGGGCAGCCAGGCCGGCGGCGTATCCCGCGAGCACATCGCCCAATCCGGCTCGCGCGGCGGCGCTGCAGGCCTGGCGCAGCTGCCATCGCCTCCCGTCGCCTGCGGCAATCACCGTGCGGGCTCCTTTGAGCAGAACACTGCAGGGGTGGTGGCTGCTGCACTGCCGGGCTGCAGCCTGGGCTGCCAGAAGGGGCGGAGGAGCCACCAGCTCTGGGAACAGGCGTGCAAATTCATCCCGGTGAGGCGTGATCCAGCTGGGGCCCCGGCGGCTCTGTAGCCATGTCGTGGCTCCCAGGTGCGCCAGGCGATTCAGCCCATCGGCATCGAGCAGCAGCAGGCCTGGGAAGTGCTGCAGCCGCTGCCAGGTTTCCGCTTCCGCCGCCAGTTCCGCTTGCGTGATGCCGCCGAGCCCCGGACCAAGTACGACCGCATCCAGTCGCTCCAGGGTGCTGTCGTTCAGTCCGGCAAGGTTCAGGCTGCCGCTGGGGTGCGCGGCCAGTGCAGCGCTCACCACCACATGGGGCTGCACGCTCCAGATCTGATCAGCCAGCGGCGGCGGCAGTGCGGCCCGCAGGCTGCCTACGCCGCTGGCGCTGGCGCCCTGCAGGCAGAGCTGGCCGGCCCCGCGGTAGGCCTCGCTGCCGGCGATGACCAGCAGTCGCCCCCGCTGATACTTGGCGGCGGCCGCCGGCAGCTGTGGCCAAGGCGCCGAGGCC
>JBDKGF010000087.1:0-2789 GCA_039798305.1 Cyanobacteriota bacterium | reverse complement strand
AGATGTGGGAGCAGATCAACGGCCTCTACTGGACCCTGCTGGAAAGCGAGAGCTTCTGGCACCAGCCGCCCCAGGAACAGCTGCGCGAGATCCGGCGGGGTTGCCAACTCTTCTATGGCATTACCGATGCCACCCTCAGCCGCGATCTCTCCTGGCAGTTCAGCCGTTTAGGCCGCTTGATCGAGCGCGCGGACAAAACAACGCGCATCCTCGATGTGAAGTACTTCCTGCTGCTGCCCAGTCCAGAGGAAGTGGGTGGCGTGCTGGATGAACTGCAGTGGATCTCCCTACTGCGCACCGCCGGGGCTTATCAGATGTTCCGCCAGTCGCAGCAGGGCGTGATCACCCCGCGGGCTGTGGCGGCCTTCCTCTTGCTGGATCCGAGCTTCCCCCGCTCGGTGCGCTACTGCCTCGATCGCATCCACGAAACCCTGCAGGTGGTGGCGGCCAGCCCAGTGCCCGGCAAGCCCGATGCACTCGAATGCCTCAGCGGCCTCACCCGCGCCCGCTGGAGCTACACCGGCATCGATGAGTTGATCGCCGGTGGCCTGCACGAGGCGATCGACGCCCTTCAGCAAGATCTCAATAACCTTCACGAGCTGATCCACTCGCGCTACTTCGTGTTGCCGAGCCTGGCCCCAGCAGCAACCGCCACCAGCGACGACCTGGCATGCGCGCCCGCCTGATCCACCGGTTCGATTACCGCTACACCAAGCCCGTGGCGCTGGGGCCGCATCGCTTTTGCCTGCGGCCAAGGCCCCATGGCTTTCAGCGCTTGATCGACTTCCGCCTCGAGATCTCACCTGAGCCCAGTCAGCTCTATGAGCTGATGGCCGCCGGCGGCGACACGATCACCCGGGCCCGCTTCCTCGGGGAGAGCGATCACCTGCTGGTGGTGGCCACCAGTGAGCTGGAAACCTTCAACCCACCGCTGCTGGAGGCCTGCCTCGATGAGCAGATGGCCCAGCTGCCCGTGCAGATCGGCAAGCTCAACCCCGATCTCTTGAGCAACCTGCAGGGCTGGCTGCCCAACGGTCAGCACGATGCAGCGGCCGTGGATCTCGCCCAGGAAGCGCTGATGGGCAGCGATGGGCGCAGCCTCAACTTCCTGCAGCAGCTGATTGAAGTGATCCAGGACCGGGTGAAGTACACCCAGCGCCACGTGGGTCCGGCGTGGCCCGCCGGCCGCACCCTCAAGGAACGGGTGGGCTCCTGCCGCGATCTGGCGATGCTGATGATCGAGTGCTGCCGCAGCGTGGGGCTGCCCGCCCGCTTTGTGAGCGGCTACCACCTGGTGGAGCCCAAACCCGAGCACTACGACCTGCACGCCTGGGCCGAGGTGTATCTGCAGGGGGCGGGCTGGCGCGGCTTTGACCCCAGCGGCAAGGGCGCCGTGGACGATCGCTACATCCCAGTGGCCACCTCCTCCCGCTCCGATCTCACCGCGGCGGTGAGCGGCACCTTCTCCGGTCCACCCGGGGTGGAAAGCACGCTGGAGTGGGAGATCAACGCAGAAATCTTGAGTTCTGCGTTGCGGTAGCCGTTGGTGCTGCCGGATCAACAGAGCCGCGCGAGGACAGGGCCAGCCACCGCTGGCCGTGACCACCGCCAACCTCGCCACCAGGACCGCCGCCGCCGTTGAAGCCCGCCTGAAGAAAGCCGGCATCCAGCTCACCATGGGCGGTGAGCCCACGCTGGTGCCTATCGATCCGCAGGGCGCCGAGTGGAGCGTGGCCGCTGATGGGCCCACCAAACTCCGCTATGCGCGCCGGCTGGCGGCCGAGATCAAGCGCCGGGCCTGGCCGGGCAGCACAGTGCTCTACTGCCCCGGCAAGCAGTACGACGGCGAGGTCAATCCCCGTTGGGCCCTGCGCCTGATCACCGGCAAGAACGGTGATCCCTTGGTGCCACTGCCCCCGGCGGGCGCCACCACAGCCCACCACGTCCCTGACACCACGGAGCTGAGCCGCCTGCTGGCCGCGATGGGCCGGGATCTGGGCTGCACGCTGCAGGCCCTGCCGCTACGGGATCCGTTGCAAGCCGATCGCCAGGTGTGGGCCATCCCGCTCACCTGCCAGGAGAGGCAGTGGCGCTCGCTGGCCTGGCCGCTCGAGGAAGGGCTACGGGAGCTGAGCGGTGCTCCTGGCCCAGCCGGCCTGCGCCTGCCGCTGCAGCACTTCCCTGCCGGAGAGCTCCGGCAGGTGCTCACCCTGGAGCGCGACCCCAACGGCTGGGCTCTGTTTCTGCCACCGCTGGAGCGGGAGCCCCTGGAGCAGCTGCTGCAACGGATTGCCGCCCACAGCCAGGGTTGGCAGGAGCCGGAGCTGAGCGGGGTGCTGCCCTGGGATGCGACGGAGCACTGGCAGGTGCTCGGCCTCACGGCCGATCCCGGCGTCCTGGAAGTGAACCTGCCGGTGTGCCACAGCTGGCACGACTACGCCGGCTGGATGCAGCTGCTGGAGGAGGCCGGTGCGGCCGTGGGCCTGCGCAGCTGGAAGCAACAGGGGAAACGCACGGAGGGCACCGGCGGCGGCAACCACCTGCTGCTGGGGGGACCCAGCCTGGATGAGCACCCCTTTTTCACACGGCCGGACTGGCTCGTGGGGCTGCTGCGCTACTGGCAGCACCATCCCTGCCTGGCCTATCTGTTCAGCGGCCGCAGTGTGGGGCCTGCCTCCCAGGCACCCCGGCCCGATGAAGGCAGCGCCAGCCTGATTGATCTGGAGCTGGCCCATGCCGCCCTGAAGCAGCTTCCCGCCGGGGACCAACGGGTGGCCATCGGCGAATCC
>JBDKGF010000086.1:0-3796 GCA_039798305.1 Cyanobacteriota bacterium | reverse complement strand
GTCTGTCGCGACAGTGCCGTAGACCGGCCTCGTAGCCGGAAACGAATCTTCGCTTTGACTCCCCTTCTGGTTTATCCAGGTCGGAATCTGGGGCAGAACGGCACAGCGGTTCACCCTTTTTCAATCCCCTGAGCTGATGCTTCAGGGGTTGTTCAGAGCCCGAAAATCGCGTTGTAGAGCTGTTCGTTGGTGACGGTGAGGCTGGCCAGTTTGTTGATGCCATCGCCCCACACATCCACCACGGCTGGTGAAGTGCTGGCGGCGTCCATCGCAGCCGGGTTGCTGCCCCAGAGCCCATCGTCGAGCGATCGCAGCAGTTTGGGTTGATCCACCCTGCCGCTGGCAAGGCGTGCCCCGGGCCTTCCTGCAGCATCACTGCTGAACATCCGGATGCGGCGCCCCTTCACTTCGAACCAGCCGGTGATCGCATCGGTTTCGCCGTCCGACCATTCCAGCCAGCGCTGGCTCTCACGCTCCCAGTCCCCTGTGATCGCGTACTGCTGCATAGCCTGAACCCTTGCGCATCAACCGTAGTGACGGTGAAAGGCTGTGCCAACCTGCCGGCAACAGGTGGTGATGGATGGATCGTTCGGTGCTGGTGAGGCCCCGCTGGATGCGCGGCGCACTGCGCCGAGTGGCCTATCCCTACTACTGGCTCACGGCACCGCTGAGGCCGCTGCCCTCGGCATTGATCATCGGCACGATGAAGGGTGGCACCAGCACGCTGAACGCCTGGCTGCGTCATCACCCGCAGGTGATGTTCTCAGCGATCAAGGAGGTGCATTACTTCAACGATCACTACGACCGTGGTGAGCGCTGGTATCGCACTTATTTCCCGCTCTGGGAACAGTCGCTCGGTGGCCGTTGCGCCCTGGAGGCCACCCCTGCCTACCTGTACCGGTCGTCCGTGGTGATGCCGCGGATGCATGCCCTGGTGCCGGATGCTCGCCTGATCCTGTTGCTGCGCAATCCCGTGGCCCGGGCGATCTCTCACTACGGCCATCAGGTGCAGCGTGGTGTGGAGCATCGCCCTGCCGCTGAGGCTCTGATGAGCCCGGATCCGCCGGCCAAGGGCAAACCCAACCACTACAAACGCCGGGGGCTCTACGCGGATCAGATCGAGCAGGTGCTTGGCTTCTACCCCCGCGAGCAGCTGCTCGTGCTGCGCAGTGAAGACTTCTTCGCCCAACCGACAGCTGCCTATGGCCGCGTGCAGGCCTTTCTTGGCCTTTCACCCCAACCGCTCCCGTCGCTGTCGCCGGTGGAAAACGTGGGGCGCGTCAGGACTCCCATCCCCGCTGAGGTGCGCGAACACCTGCGCAGCTTCTACCGCAAGCCGAATCAGCGTCTGCAGGCGCTCCTGCCGGAATTCCCGATCTGGAACGACGAGCCCTGAGGCTCAGCGGCTGAGGGCCTGACCGATCCGGTCTTCCAGGGCTTCAGCATTCAGGCCCGTCACCACAAACACCTCCTGGGCGCTGCTGCCCCGCCGGGCCACCAGCTTCCAGCCCCCGGTGATCGGGGTGGAGACCCGCAGGCGCAGCTCCGGTGAACGACCTTTCACCCGGGCGATCACCGCTGGCGTGATCGTGTCGATGGCCGGATCCTGCACTAGCCTCTTGAGCAGTGGGATCAGCCCCTCCAGATAGGTGCTGTGGGTGATCACCAGACGGCCCATTGCTGCTGCATGTGGCCATCAACCCTAGGGATTCCTGCTAAGGCGTGGTTTGCTTCATCGTTGCCCTGGCAGCCCGGGTCAAACATGATATGCGGCAGCTGATCAGCAACGCTCCAGCGGCGCCATCGTGAGGCCTTCGGCTCCCAGCTGCTGGTGATAGAGCTCCGCCTGCTCCAACGGTCCGCTCCACACCACCGCTGATCCCCGGCCGTCGATCTGGTGAGCGAGCTCCCAGGCCCGATCGGCACCCATGCCTGGGATGTAGCGCACCAGCACCTCCACGACATGCTGAA
Organism: Cyanobacteriota bacterium; assembly: GCA_039798305.1. Taxonomy (GTDB): domain Bacteria; phylum Cyanobacteriota; class Cyanobacteriia; order PCC-6307; family Cyanobiaceae; genus Vulcanococcus. The sequence continues at coordinate 1,825 of JBDKGF010000086.1, read as the reverse complement.
ACGTGTTGTGATCGTCGTCGAGCACGATCACGCGGCCGTTCGGGTACGGGGCTTCAACCCGCTGCCGCTCCTGCACCGCCTGTTGTGCCATCTGATCACAAGCCGCTTGGGAGCTTCAGTCTGGCGCCTGACGCTGGCTAAACTTCTCGCACGTTTGCAACTGCACCATGCTGGTCACCGTGGGTTGGGCCGCTCTCTGCGCCGTCTTCACCTTCTCGATCGCCATGGTGGTGTGGGGCCGTAACGGCGACGGTTCCATCAACTTCTGACTGTGAGCGACGTTGTTGTTGCTGGCCTCACGCTCAACAACGTGCTGGCCATCCTGGCGGCTGTGCTGCTGGTGTTTGTGAGTGGAGGGGTGATCTACCTCTCCACCGTTGAGTGGCGTGATCGCAGGCGCCGTCAGCAGCCTGTGGCTGCCACACCCAAGCCCCGTTCCAAAAGCAAGGCCCTGCGGTGAACGCGACGCGGGAGTCGTTCGACCCCTGGGCCTGGCGCACCTCGCAGGCCGTCCTGGCGCCACCCCAACAGGCTTCGGGCGATCCTTCGTGCACGCTGCTTCCATGGAATGCTGACTTCCAGCAGCAACTGGCTGGTCAGCTCGCGTCGGATCCCACCAGTGCGGCATCCCTGGCCCTGGCGGATCAGCTGCTCGCCCAGCCACCTTCCGAAGGGCTGCGGCAGCAGGCTGACGGCTTACGCCAGGACCTGGTGGGAGAGACGGTCACCTACGTGGTGAACCGCAACCTCAACTTCACCAACCACTGCCTGCAGCACTGCAGCTTCTGTGCCTTCCGCCGCGATCCCGGAGCTGAAGGCGCGTACTGGCACAGCTTCGACACATTGCAGCAGCGCGCTGCCGAAGCCGCCCGGCTCGGTGCCACGGAGTTGTGCATCCAGGGCGGCCTCAACCCGCAAGCGCGTCTGCAGGGTTCCGCGCTGCGCTACTACCAGGCCCTGCTTGATGCTCTGCGGCAGGCGGCTCCAGGGTTGCACCTGCATGCCTTCTCGCCCCAGGAGCTGTTGTTCATCGCGCAGCAGGATCGGCTGCCGCTCCAGGCGGTGATTGATGGATTGATGCTCTCCGGCCTGGGCTCGATTCCGGGCACCGCGGCGGAGGTGCTGGATGAAACGGTCCGTGCACGTCTTTGCCCTGAAAAGCTCACGGCCCGTGAGTGGTGCGCTGTGGTGCTTCAGGTGCACCGCAGTGGTCTGCGCAGCACCGCCACCCTGATGGCGGGGCATCTGGAAACCACCCGCCAGCGCGCTGGTCATCTGCTCACGCTGGTGGCTTTGCAGCAGGTGGCCTGGCAGCATCAGCAGGCTGGTTTCAGCGAGTTCGTGTTGCTCCCTTTCATCGGCGCGCAGGCTCCTGCAGCCCTGCGGCAGCGCGTGGGCCGCGATCAGCCCGATCAACCGGCCATGCTCGCGCTCACGGCTCAGGCGCGCTTGCTGCTGGAGCGCTGGATCGTGAATCATCAGCCCAGCTGGGTGAAGCTCACCCTGGGCGGCGCCACCGAGGCGCTGCGCTGGGGTTGCAACGATCTGGGCGGCACCCTGATGGAGGAAAGCATCACCAGTGCAGCTGGGGCGTTGGGGGGCACCGCTCAGTCGGTTGAGGCGTTGCGGGCGGCTGCCGCATCGCTGCAGCGCCCGGTGCGGGAGCGCACCACCCTCTACGGGGTTGTGCCGGCGTGCGTCTGAAGGATCTTCCCCTGCGGGTCACGGCCCTCACCAGCGCAGTGCTGCTGGTGGTGCCCGCTGCTCTGGTGCTGCTGGTGCCCCGCCGGGTGGCCAGCGGTCTCGATCGGCTGATGCCCGATGC
>JBDKGF010000085.1:0-2992 GCA_039798305.1 Cyanobacteriota bacterium | reverse complement strand
CGCGGCGACTGCACCTGCTTGGCCGAAGGCTGGGAGGGCTGCTGGTTGCCAGTACCGGCCATGAAACAAGCACAGATGCACAGCGCCACACTGTAGTGAGGCCCCCTCAAACCGCCGGCCGCTCCACCCACCCCCCTCACGAGACTCCGCCCATGGAGCCCAGGCGCCCGATCAGCACGCGACGGCTGGAGCAGCTGGCCTGGCCGCAACTGGCACAGGCCGCCGCCCAGCCCGGGAGCACCGTGGTGTGGCCCTTCGGTGCCTTCGAACAGCACGGCCCGCAGCTGCCCCTGGGCACCGATGCTCTGTTCGCCGACCGGCTTCTGGATGCGGTGCTGGCGGGGATGGCGCCGGAGCTGCCGATCTGGCGCCTGCCGCCCCAGTGCCTGGGCTTCTCCCCGGAGCACCTGAGCTTCAAGGGCAGCTTGAGCCTGCCGGCGGAGCTGCTGATCCGCCAGATCGAGGTGATCGGGTTGCAGCTGGCCGATGCCGGCTTTGAGCGGCTGGTGCTGTTCAACGGCCATGGCGGCCAGATCGCGCTGCTGCAGGTGGCTGCCCGCCACCTGCGCGCCAGCCGGCCGGAGCTGGCGGTGCTGCCCTGTTTTCTCTGGAGCGGCCCTGCGGGCATCGCGGAGCTGATACCGGAACCGGAACGCAGCCAGGGGCTTCATGCGGGCCTGGCCGAAACCAGCCTGATGCTGCAGCTGGCACCGGAGCTGGTGGGGCCGGAGCGCCCGGTGGACGGACTGCTGCAGGAGCCCCCACCGGCTGGCTGGAGCCTGGAAGGCGCCGTGCCGGAAGCCTGGCTCACCGCTGACCTCTCCAGCTCGGGCGTGGTGGGCGACAGCCGGGGGGCGACAGCCGAGCTGGGGGCCGCCCTGGAGGAGCGGCTGGTGGCGGGCTGGCAGACGCTGTTCACGGCGTTGCTGCGCAGGTCGTGGCCCCCAGGGCCGGGCCGGCCATCACAAGAGCACGCCTGATCCAACGCTTGCTCCGGATCAAGGCAGGTGCTCAAAAGCTTTCAGAAGCCCAACTCCACCCGTAGGAGATGGTTACAGTCGACTCCATTGCGATGTGGATCAGGTAGCCATGGCGACCCTTGCAGCCCCGGAACTCGACGCAGCCACCACCAACCTGCCCGACTTCACCACCGAGACCTACAAGGACGCCTACAGCCGCATCAACGCGATCGTGATCGAGGGCGAGCAGGAAGCCCACGACAACTACATCGCCATCGGCACGCTGCTGCCCGACCAGGCTGAGGAGCTCACCAAGCTGGCCCGGATGGAGCTCAAGCACATGAAGGGCTTCACCGCCTGCGCCAACAACCTCGGCGTGGTGGCCGACATGGCCTTTGCCAAGGAGTTTTTCGCTCCTCTGCACAACAACTTCACCACCGCCCTTGAAGCCGGCAAGGTGCCCACCTGCCTGCTGATCCAGGCGCTGCTGATCGAGGCCTTCGCCATCTCGGCGTACCACATCTATATCCCCGTCGCCGATCCCTTCGCCCGCAAGATCACCGAGGGCGTGGTCAAAGACGAGTACACCCACCTCAACTACGGTCAGGAGTGGCTCAAGGCCAATCTCGACAGCTGCCGTGAGGAGCTGGAGCAGGCCAACCGCGACAACCTGCCCCTGATCCGCCGGATGCTGGACCAGGTGGCTGCAGATGCCGCCGTGCTTCACATGGACAAGGAAGATCTGATCGAAGACTTCCTGATCGCCTACCAGGAAGCGCTCACCGAGATCGGTTTCAGCACCCGCGAGATCGCTCGCATGGCGGCTGCCGCCCTGGTGGGCTGAGCATCTCCAGCCCCAAACCGGCGTTGCCCTTTAATCGGGTGACTTCCAGGCCGGTGTGTCACCAGGAGCATCTGCACGCATGTTTGGTCTGATCGGTCACTCCAGCAGCTTCGCCCAGGCCCAGGCAAAGGCCCGCGAACTGGGGCTCGAGGAGATGGCCGAGGCGGACATGCTGGCCTGGTGCTCCGCGCCGCCTCAGCTGCTGGAAACCTTTGAGGTGACCAGCCGCACCGGCAAAACGATCGAGGGCACCTACATCGACTCCTGCTTCGTGCCGGAGATGCTGAGCCGTTTCAAGACGGCCACCCGCAAGGTGCAGAACGCCATGGAGATGGCCCAGAAGCAGGGCATCAACGTGACCGCCCTGGGGGGCTTCACCTCGATCATTTTTGAGAACTACGACCTCTCGAAGTTCCAGCAGATCCGCAATACCACCCTGGAGTGGGAGCGGTTCACCACCGGCAACACCCACACGGCCTGGGTGATCTGTCAGCAGGTTGAGCGCAACGCGCCGCTGCTGGGCATTGATCTCAGCCAGGCCAAGGTGGCCGTGGTGGGCGCGACCGGCGACATCAGCAGTGCGGTGTGCCGCTGGCTCAGCCAGAAAACCGAGGTGGGCGAGCTGGTGCTGGTGGCGCGCCCGCCGCAGCGCCTGCTCGACCTCCAGACCTCCCTGGGGCGCGGCACGATCCTGAGCCTCGAGGAGGCCCTGCCCCAGGCGGATGTGGTGGTGTGGGTGGCCAGCCTGCCCCAGACCCTCAGCATCGACCACGCCAGCCTGCGCAAGCCCTGCCTGATGATCGATGGCGGCTACCCCAAGAATCTCGACGCCAAGGTGGCCGGTGACGGAGTCCACGTGCTCAAGGGCGGCATCGTGGAGTTCTGGCAGGACATCGGCTGGCAGATGATGGAAGTGGCAGAGATGGAAAACCCCAAGCGCCAGCTGTTCGCTTGCTTTGCCGAAGCGATGCTGCTGGAATTCGAGGGAATCCACACCAACTTCAGCTGGGGGCGCAACAACATCTCGCTGGCCAACATGGAACGGATCGGTGAGGCTTCTCTCCGCCATGGATTCCAGGCCATCGGACTCAACCCTGCCCAACTGAGTCGGGCAGCCCAGGGTGGGGTGGAACTGGCGGCGGCCTGAGCCTCCCCAACCACCTCCACGCCCGTTCAGCCCCGCCCAGCC
>JBDKGF010000084.1:0-4415 GCA_039798305.1 Cyanobacteriota bacterium | reverse complement strand
GTAGAGATCGCTGGCCGGTGGGCGCGGCTCGCTGCCATCGGCGTTGCGTGGCTGGTCGGCTGGAGGAGCCGGCTGGAAGCGGCTCAGCACGGTGAGGTTGCCGTTGCGGTTCACCCGCAGGCTGCCGGCATCCCACCACTGGCGGCCGTCAGTGGTGGCCGGCACTTCATGCCAATCCACCGGTCCGGCCCAGGCGGGTGAGCTGCCCAGGGTGCTGATGCTGCCCGCGACCATCAGTGCGCCAAGAAGACAGGCCAGCGCAACGCTCAGCCGCCGTTGGATGGCGTTCCAGTTGAGGCCGTTGAGCTGATTCATGCGGCGACAGCTTTGCTCACGCCGTGCATGCGCAACAGGCTCACCAGGGTGCTGCGCAACTTGGTGCGGGGCACGATGTGGTCCACAAAGCCGTGGTCGCGCAGGTATTCGGCGGTCTGAAAGTCGTCGGGGAGCTTCTCGCGCAGGGTCTGCTCGATCACCCGGCGGCCGGCGAAGCCGATCAGGGCCCTGGGTTCCGCCAGGATCAGGTCGCCCAGCATGGCGAAGCTGGCCGTCACTCCACCGGTGGTGGGGTGAGTGAGCAGTGGCATGTAGAGGAGTTCAGCCTGACGATGGCGCTCCAGGGCCCCGGAGATCTTGGCCATCTGCATCAGCGAGAGCATGCCCTCCTGCATGCGGGCACCACCGGAGGCGCACACGATCAGCACCGGGTAGCGGCGGGCGGTGGCCTCCTCGATCAGGCGGGCCAGCTTTTCGCCCACCACCGAGCCCATCGAACCGCCCATGAAGCGGAAATCCATCACACCCAGGGCCAGGGGCAGACCCTCCACCCGGCAGAGCCCGGTGATCACCCCATCCTTGAGGCCTGTGCTGCGCTGGGTGTCGCGAATGCGATCGGCGTAGCTGCGCCGATCCTTGAAGGCCAGCGGATCGGTGGGGCTCAGGTCGCTGTCGAGGGCTTCAAAGCTGCCTTCATCGGCAATCAGGCCGATGCGCTCCTCGCTGAAGATCCGGTGGTGGTAGCCGCAGCCGCCGCACACGCTGGCGTTGGCGGCCAGATCCTTGCGGTACACCACGAGGCCGCACTCGGGGCACTTGCTCCAGAGGCCGTCGTCTTCGTTGACCTCCTGCGCATTGCGCACGACCGGTGCGGTCTTGCGGCGATCGGCGAACCAGTCGAACAGCGACATCGAGCCAGCGGTGTCCGCAACTACAGGTCAGCCCATTAAAGGGTGCCCCAGCCCAGCCAGAGGCTGAAGCGTTGGAGCCAGAAGCCGTTGCCGGCGCACCACACGGCCAGGCCGGATCCAGCAAGGAAGGGTCCAAAGGGGAAGGGCTGACCGCGTTTGAGGCGGCCGCTCAGCAGGCCGATCACCCCCAGGAGGGCACCGCTCAAGACCGAGAGCATCACCGTGAGGCCCAGCCCGCTCAGGCCCAGCCAGGCGCCGAGCAGAGCCGCCAGCTTGGCGTCACCCAGCCCCAGGGCCGGCTTGCCCAGCAGCTTCTGCGCTAGAGCACTGGTGGCTTCAAAACCGAGCAGGCCGGCGCTGGCTGCCAGCAGGTGCCAGAACAGGAGGGTGCGGCCTGGTGCATCACCCTGGCTGAAGCCGGCGATGGCGCTCACCACCAGGCCCAGCACCACGCCCCAGCGGCAGAGGGGCTCCGGCAGCCAGAGCTGATCCAGATCGATCAACACCATCGGCAGCAGCAGGCCGATCAGCAGCCAGCCAGCCAGCACCACCAGCCATGCGGGTGCCCCCGGCAGGCTGGAGCCGGCGGCACTCACCGCTTGCGTGGCTGCGGCGGCCGCCACGAACAGACCGGCGCAGAGCAGCTCAACGGCGGGGTAGCGCACCGCGATGGTGCTGCCGCAATGGCGGCAATGGCCGCGCAGCAGCAGCCAGCTGAGTATCGGAAGGTTCTCGAACCAGCGCAGCGTGGTGCCGCAGTGGGGGCAGTGGCTGCGAGGCTTCACCACCGAGTCCTGGCGGGGCAGACGCCAGGCCACCACATTGAGGAAACTGCCGATGCAGGCCCCCAGCAGGGCTGACAGCAGGGCGAGCTCAGGAGGAAGGGGAGGCTGCATCAGCCGCGCAGAGGGGATCGGGAGGAGCGGCTGCGCCCACTGCGGCCGCGCACCAGCTCCAGCGGTATGAAGTGTTCCTCAGGCAGCAACACCGGCAGTTCGAACACCACGCGTCCCTGTCCCTGAGTGCCCTGGGCCTGGGTGATCACCACACCCAGGGGATCTGGATGGGCGGGAGAGCATTCGAGAAAGTGGAAATAGATCCGCCGGGCCTGGGCGATCACCTCGGCACTGTTGATCCGATCCCAGCGTGGTTGCGGCGTCACTGGCTGCACAGAAGAACCCACCGCCCCCCGGATCACAAAGGATGGGGAGGCCGGTGGGTTGTTGCGCCGGGGAATTCCGGTGCGGTCGGGCTGAGGAGCAACCGAGATAGGTGGACCCTGTCCGCCAGCTGTTCCCCAGCCTAGGTGCAGTGGAGGCTCAGGCCAGCCGCTTCTTCTCTTCGATCATGCGGTGAATGATCGGCGTGAGGATCAGTTCCATGGCGAAGCCCATCTTGCCGCCGTTCACCACGATCGAGGTGGGGCTGGACATGAACGAATCGTGGATCATGTCGAGCAGGTAGGCGAAGTCGATCCCCCACTTCTCGCGAGCACCCTTGCGGAAGTGAATGATCACGAACGATTCATCCGGGGTGGGGATGTCGCGGATCATGAAGGGGTTCGAGGTGTCCACAGTGGGGACACGCTGGAAGTTGATGTCGGTCTGGCTGAACTGCGGGCAGATGTGGTTGATGTAATCCGGCATGCGGCGCAGGATCGTGTCCACGGTGGCCTCGGCTGAATAGCCGCGCTCCTTGTTGTCGCGGGCGATCTTCTGGATCCACTCCAGGTTCACGATCGGCACCACGCCCACCAACAGGTCGGCCAGGCCTGCCACGTCGTAGCCATCACCCTTCACGCCGCCATGCAGGCCTTCGTAGAAGAGCAGGTCGGTGCCGGCGGGAATGGGTTCCCAGGGGGTGAACTGGCCGGGTTCGAGGTTGGTGCCAAGGCGGGCGTTGTGCTCGGCGGCCTCCTCCACGGAGTGCAGGTAGTAGCGCTTCTCGCCGGTGCCGGTTTCGCCGTAGCTGCGGAACAGCTGCTCGAGCTTGTCGAACAGGTTGGCCTCAGGCCCGAAGTGGCTGAAGTTCTCCCCCTTGGCCAGGGCAGTGGCCATGGCTTCCTTCATGGGGCCGCGCTCATAGCGGTGGTAGCTGTCGCCCTCCACCACGGCCGGGGTGATGCCTTCGCGCTTGAAGATGTGCTCGAAGGCGCGCTTGACGGTGCTGGTTCCCGCGCCGGAGGAACCGGTGACCGACACGACCGGGTAACGCTTCGACATGCGCGAGATCAGCAGAACTTGGGGGAGTTTGGCAGGTCGCGGTGCCAACTCCCCGGAACGCTGATCAGCTCTGGTCTGCTCAGCTCGCCAGTGCGGCCAGCAGCTGATCGCCCATGGCCTGGCAGCCGAGCTGGGTGCAGCCTTCGGCCATCAGATCACTGGTGCGGAAGCCGCCGGCCAGCACCTGATCCACACTGCGCTCGAGATCGGAGGCCGCAGCGTCCTCGTTCAGGCCCACCCGCAGCATCATCGCGGCGCTGAGCACCATGGCCATGGGATTGGCCTTGTCCTGGCGGGCGATGTCGGGTGCAGAACCATGGATCGGCTCGAACAGGCCCGGACCGCTGTCGCCGAGCGATGCGGAGGGCAGCATGCCGATCGAACCGCTGAGCATGGCGGCCTCATCGCTGAGGATGTCGCCGAACAGGTTGCTGGTGAGCAGCACGTCGAATTGGCGGGGGTTGCGCACCAGCTGCATGGCGGCGTTGTCCACATACATGTGGCTCAGCTCCACAGCGGGGTAGTTGGCGGAGTGCATGGCTTCCACGCGGTCGCGCCAGAGCTGGCTCACATCCAGCACGTTGGCCTTGTCGACGCTGCAGAGGCGGCCGCTGCGTTGCTGGGCCAGATCGAAGCCCACTTTCGCGATGCGATCGATCTCATCGTCGAAGTAGGCCATGGTGTTGAAGCCGCGCACCCGGCCTTCGCTTTCCACCCGGCCCTTGGGTGTGCCGAAGTAGACGCCACCGGTGAGTTCGCGCACCACCATCAGATCCACGCCCTCGATCACCTCGCGCTTGAGGGTGGAGGCATCGATCAGGGCGGGAATGATTTTCACCGGCCGCAGGTTGGCGAACAGGCCCATGCCGGCGCGTAGACCCAGCAGGCCGGTTTCCGGCCGTTTCTCGCGGGGAAGGGTGTCGTATTGCGGTGAGCCGATGGCAGCGAGCAGCACGGCATCGGTCCGGAGATCACGGCCGTGGCCCGCCAGCTGCTGGGTGCCGTG
>JBDKGF010000083.1:0-3234 GCA_039798305.1 Cyanobacteriota bacterium | reverse complement strand
GCCCGTGCAGGTGGTGGGCTGCCCCACCCTGCGCGAGCCCGACGGCCTGGCCCTCAGCTCCCGCAACAGCTATCTGAACCCCGGACAGCGCCGGCAGGCCGCGGCCCTGCCCCAAACCCTGCGAGCCGCCTCCGCCACGCCCCTCACCCCTGGGAGCGCCCTTGCGCCCACGCTGGCGCAGGTGCAGGAGGGGCTGGAGCAGGCCGGCCTGGTGGTCGACTATGTAGAAGCGGTATGCCCGCGCAGCCTGCAGCCCCGCAGCGCACTCACGGGCCTGACCCTGCTGGCCGCCGCTGCGCACTGCGGCCCCAGCCGCCTGATCGATCACGTGTTTCTGATGAGTCGAGCCCCGATCGTTGCCATCGATGGCCCTGCCGGCGCCGGCAAGAGCACCGTGACCCGCGCCTTTGCCGAGCGGCTGGGGCTGATCTATCTCGACACCGGCGCCATGTACCGGGCCGTGACCTGGCTGGTGCAGCAGAGCGGCGTGGATCCAGCCGAGGCCGCGGCGGTGGAGCCACTGCTGCAGAACCTCGATCTGGAACTCAGCACCGCCGCAGCCGGCAGCCAGCGGGTCAGCGTGAACGGCCACGACGTGACCGAGGCGATCCGTTCACCCGAGGTGACAGCACAGGTGTCGGTGGTAGCCGCCCATGGCTGCGTGCGCGAAGCGCTCACCCGCCAGCAACAGGCCATGGGCGAGCGCGGCGGCCTGGTGGCCGAAGGGCGCGACATCGGCACCGCCGTGTTCCCCGAGGCCGAGCTGAAGGTGTTCCTCACCGCCACCGTGGCTGAACGAGCCCGACGCCGCGCCCTCGATCTGGAGCAGCGGGGCTTCCCGGTGCCGCCGCTGGCGGAGCTCGAGGCCCAGATCGCCGAACGCGACCATCTCGATTCCACGCGGGAGGTGGCCCCCCTCACCCAGGCCGTCGATGCGGTGGAGCTGATCACCGACGGCCTGAGCATCGAGGCGGTGATCGAGCGGCTGGTGCTGCTGTTCCGCCAGCGCGTACCCCACGACGCCTGGCCGGAACCGGAGGCCTAGCGCTGCTCGCGCAGCAGGGTCTCCAGGAGGCCGGCGCAGGCATCCTCGAGCAGATCAAGCACCTGCTCGAAACCTTGCTCACCGCCGTAATAGGGATCAGGCACCTCACGGGCCTGGTGGAGACGGCAGTGACTGGTCATCGGCTCGATCCGTGCCAGCCCAGGGCGCTCGCCCAGTTCGCGCGCCAGCGAGCGAACGTTGCGGAGGTTGTCGTCATCCATGGTGAGGATGCGATCAAAAGCAGTGAAATCCGCCAACGCGATCTGGCGGGCGCGGCTGGGCAGGTGAATGCCACGGCGCTCGGCAGCAGCCCGCATGCGCCGATCAGCCGGATTGCCCGCATGCCAGCCCCCTGTACCGGCGCTGTCGACCACGAAGCGATCCTCCAGGCCCTCGCGCGCGATCAGGTGCAGAAACACACCCTCGGCCGCCGGTGAGCGGCAGATATTGCCCAGGCAGACAAATAACAGGCGCTGCTCAGCCATGGCTCACCCCCAGGCGCTGCAAAGCCAAGGCCGCGCGCAACTGCACCACGGGAGCCTCCTCGGCTGGATTACGGCTCAAACTGGTCAGCGCGTCATGCAGGCGCCACTGGGCTGCGGGCCCCGCCGCTTGATCAGGATGCAGCGCCGGCGCCAGGGATTCCAGGCCCACCACCACCGCGTAACGCACCACCCACTCACCATCGCGGCAGCCCTCCACCAGGGCCTGGAGGCAACGCTCGGCCGTGGCGAGACGCTGCGCAGGCTCGAGAACGTCCAGCTGCAACTGGCCCAGCCCCCGGGCGGCAGCGCGGCGCACGCTGGGGCCGATGTCCTTGCCGAGGGCATCCTCGAGCACCTCAAGACCACGCACATCGCCGATGCCGGCGAGGGCCCGCACGGCCCAGGCACGGGCGCCGTAGTTGTAGCCGTCGATGTTGGTGAGAATCGTGTCCACCGCCGGCTCACCGATGGCGATCAGACCATCGACCGCCGCCACCGCTGCACCGGGATTGTTGAAGCCGAGCACTTCAACCAAACAGGCCGCCCCACCGGGGTGAGCAGCAGTGGCCAGGGCCTGGGTGGCCTGGAGCAGACCAAGGGCGCTGTCGGCACGCTGCACAGCCTCCACTAAGGCCATGACGTGGTCAGGAATCACAACGGATGAGCTCACAGCAGGGCATCCATGGCATCGAGCACCGCCACGGTGGCGGCATCTGGGGCGGCACCTGGGGCGGCACCCACCCCCACAGTGCGGCCCTGTTCCACCAGACCACGCAGAGCGATCAACTTGAGGCTGTTCTCCGCCAGGGTGGCGGCGATGGGTTCAAGGGCGTCACGCCAGCCGGCCGCACCCAGATCCATCAGGGCGGCACGGCGCACCTGCAACTGCTGGTGTTGCAGCAAGTGCACCAGCTGCTCACCCCACTGCCGCTCCTGGGTGAGCTGCAGCAGAGCGCGGCAGGCGGCGCTGCGGATCAGGGGGCGCTCATGAGCCACAAACGGCTCGATCACCGCCAGCACCTGCGGCTCCGCCACACCGATTTCACCGAGGGCCTCAAGCAGCGCTTCACAGGGTTCCTGCAGCCTGGGCGTGCCGGACTGCTGGGCACCGGCCACCGCCGGGCCGCTGGCCAGGCGCCGCCGCAACGGCTCCACGGCTGCAGCGGCGCGCAGATCACCAAGGGCGCGGGCCGCTGCTTCCCGCAGCCCATGGTCCTCATCTTCGAGGGTGGCCAGCAGGTCGGGGATGGCGGCCTGGGCGGACGCCCCAAGCTTGCCGAGGGCACGGGCAGCATTGCGGGCTACGGCGTTTTCCTCAACACCGGCGCCGGGATCACGCGGGCGCCGCTGGCGCAGGGCCTGCTGGAGCAGAGGCACCGCATCGGGGTGACTGCTGCGGTTGCGACCCAACCACCAGGCGGCGTAGTACTGAGCTGAGGGATCGTCCGTGAGGCGCAGACGCCGCAACGCCTCCTCTTCACTGATCGGATCTCCGTTGCCCGGGGTCGATGCATCAACGTCGCCGGATGCCATGGCAGTTGAACAGCGGTGCGGCACTGGTGGCGATGCTGCCATCGCCCCTGGCACCAGCGGGAGCGCATGCAACAAAAAGCCCCCCTTGCGGGGGGCTGGCTTGCAACTCGCGGTTGCGCCACAGGATGTGAAATCAATCTGTACTCAGATTGAACTCAGACCAGCGCAGCG
>JBDKGF010000082.1:0-4772 GCA_039798305.1 Cyanobacteriota bacterium | reverse complement strand
GTGTCACGCCGGCCCAGCTCAAGGCCACCGGCGCCGAAATGGTGCTCTCCAACACCTTCCACCTGCACCTGCAGCCCGGCGAGCAGATCGTGGCCGACGGCGGCGGCCTGCACCGCTTCATGGCCTGGGAGGGGCGGATGCTCACCGATTCCGGTGGCTTTCAGGTGTTCAGAGTGGGCGACATCAACACGATCAACGACCGGGGCGTGGTGTTTCGCTCCCCCCGCGATGGCGCCCGCATCGACCTCACCCCCGAGCGCTCGATGGCGATCCAGATGACCCTGGGCGCCGATGTGGCGATGGCCTTCGACCAGTGCCCGCCGTATCCGGCCACGGAGGCTGATGTGGCCGCCGCCTGCCGCCGCACCCACGCCTGGCTGGAGCGCTGCATCAGCAGCCACACCAAACCCGATCAGGCCCTGTTCGGCATCGTGCAGGGGGGCTGCTTCCCGCATCTGCGCGAGGAGTCGGCACGGGTGGTGAGCTCCATGGGCTTACCCGGCATCGCTGTAGGCGGCGTGAGCGTGGGCGAGCCCGCCGAGGAGATGCACCGCATCGTGCGCCAGGTGGGACCGCTGCTGCCGGACGACAAGCCCCACTACCTGATGGGTGTGGGCACGCTGCCGGAGATGGCGATCGCCGTAGCCAACGGCTTCGATCTGTTTGATTGCGTGCTGCCCACACGCCTGGGGCGCCATGGCGCGGCCTTGGTGGGCGGCGAGCGCTGGAACCTGAAGAACGCCCGCTTCCGCCACGACCACAGCCCCCTCGATCCCAGCTGCTCCTGCCCGGCCTGCACGGTGCACAGCCGCGCCTACCTGCACCACCTGATCAAGACCGACGAACTACTGGGCAAGATCCTGCTCAGCATGCACAACATCACCCAGTTGGTGCGCTTCAGCAGCGCCATGGCGCAAGCGATCCGCGACGGTTGTTTTGCAGAGGATTTCGCTCCCTGGGATCCGGACTCTCCAGCCGCACACACGTGGTAGCGTCCGCCCCTAGCCAACGAAGATTCACGGGATGGCCGCCTACGCCCTGCAGACCCTGGCCCAGCTGCCCGAGGCCTATCAGGCCTTCGCTCCCCTGGTGGACATCCTGCCGATCATTCCTCTCTTCTTCCTGCTGCTCGCCTTCGTGTGGCAAGCCTCGGTGGGCTTCCGCTGAGCGGCAACCCCTGAGCCGGCGATTGCACCGCACAACCATTGGCGGCAGGGGCATGGCTCCTGCCGCTTTTTGCTGATCAGCGGGCTCAGCCCCGGCGCAGCACCTCCCAGGCGAAGGCCGGCAGAGCCAACATGCGCCGCCAGCGGCTGGGCTCCTGAATCAGCCGATAGAGCCATTCGATCTGCAGCCGCCCCATCCAGTCGGGGGCGCGCTGCTTGGTGCCCGACCACACGTCAAAGCTGCCGCCCACACCCATCCACAGCCCGGGCTGCCCCGGATGCAGCCGCTGGATCCAGGTTTCCTGGCGCGGTACCCCCAAAGCCACCAGCACCAGATCCGGGCGCGCCTGCAGCAACTGCTGCTCCAGGCCTGGCCACTGCTCCGGATCTTGATAGCCGTGAATCGTGAAGGCCAGATCCAGCGCCGGAACCTCAGCCCGCAGCCGCTCCACCAACCGCCCCATCACCTCCGGGCTGGCACCCACGAGCGCCACGCGCCAGCGATGGGCTGCGGCATACACCAGCAGCTGACGGGCGAGCTCGATCCCCGGGCTGCGTCGCACCCGAAAGCCCTGGCGGCCGAGTGCCCACACCACGCCGGCCCCATCGGGAATCACCAGATCAGCCTGGGCAATGGCAGCGCCGAGCTCGGAGTCAGCCCGGGCCGCCATCGTCATCTCCGCATTGAGCGTCACGATCTGGCCGCCGCCACGCTGTTTGAGCTCGAGCGCGGCGGCGAACACGTTGCTGCTCACCGCCACCTGCACCCCCAGCACGGAGGTCACCGTCCAGGAGGGCGGCTCAGCGGAGCCCCGAAAGCCAGTGCGAGCCGCATCCGTCGCCATTGATGCCATTGAGCGCAGGGGCCACGCGGGAGAATCTATGGCTGCAGCCCATTTCCGTCGCGCCCATGACGCTCAGCAGCGCACCCACGGCGGGGCAGACGGGGCCCATGCAGCTTTCCGCCGCGGAAGCCTGGCAGCGCCTGCAGGAGCTCGATGGCCAGATTGAGCGGGTGGTGGTGCAGCGCCAGCACCCGATCACGGGCCTGTTGCCCGCCAGCACCGCCCACACCGTGCACGGCAATTACGGCGATGCCTGGGTGCGCGACTGCGTGTATTCGATTCAGTGCGTCTGGGGCCTGGCCCTGGCCCACCGCCGGCTGAGTGGATCCACCACGCGGGTGTTCGAGCTCGAGCAGCGGGTGCTGCAGCTGATGCGCGGCCTGCTCAACGCCATGTTGCGCCAGGCCCCCAAGGTGGAGCGTTTCAAGCACAGCCTCGAGCCGCTCGATGCGCTGCACGCCAAATACGACACCGGCAGCGGCGAACCGGTAGTGCCCGACGACGGCTGGGGGCATCTGCAGCTCGATGCCACAGCCCTGTTTCTGCTGCAGCTGGCGCAGCTCACCCGCTCGGGGTTGGTGGTGGTGCAGACCAGCCACGAGCGCGATTTCATCCAGAACCTGGTGTATTACGTGGCCCGGGCCTACCGGGTGCGCGACTACGGCATCTGGGAACGGGGCGATAAGGGCAACCACGGCCTGCCGGAGCGCAACGCCAGCTCGATCGGTCTGGTGAAGGCGGCCCTGGAAGCCCTGGAAGGCCTCGATCTCTACGGCCCCCACGGCAACGGCCACTGCAGCCTGCACATCCCCCATGACGCGATCGTGCGCCTGCGCCGAGCCCTCACCGGCCTGCTGCCGCGCGAATCCGCCAGTAAGGAAGTGGATGCGGCCTGTCTCTCGGTGATCGGCTACCCCGCCTGGGCCGTGGAGGATCCGGCCCTGGTGGAGCGCACCCGCCGCAAGATCCGCATGGAGCTGGGCGGGGCTTACGGCTACAAGCGCTTCCGCCGCGACGGCCATCAGACCGTGGTGGAGGACCACACCCGCCTGCATTACGAACGGGAGGAGCTGGCCCAGTTCGAGCACATCGAATGCGAATGGCCGCTGTTTCTGGCCTATGAGCTGATCACCGCCTGCTGCGAAGAACGCTGGAGCGAGGCCTGGCACTGGCGCGAGCGGCTCAACAGCGTGGCGGTGGACGTGGATGGCGTGGCGCTCCTGCCGGAGCTCTACGTGGTGCCCAAAGAAGCCGTGGACGCCGAGCGCCTCAATCCCGGCAGCCAGCCGCGCATCCCCAACGAGAACGTGCCGCTGCTCTGGACCCAGAGCCTCACCTGGCTCGGGGATCTGCTGCTGCTGGGCCTGCTCAAACCCGACGACCTCGACCCGAGCGGCCGCCGCCTGAGCTGCCCCCTCGGCGCCGATCAGGTGCTGGTGAGCTTCGTGCCGGCGCGGGAGCACATCGCCACAGCGCTGGAGCAGGCCGGCCTGGCGGTGACCCGCCCAGGCCAGGTGGCCATCGCCAGCTCAGCGGAGCTGGGCGAGCGCATGGCGGCTGTGGGCGCCAACCCACGCCTTGGGCTCAGCGGCCACCCGCCGCTGCGGATGGAAACGATGGTGACAGCCCGGCTCTACCGCCAGGGCGGCCAGCCGCTCGCCTTCCTACCGGCCGTGCTTGAGGAGAGCACCTATTACCTCTCCGACGATCCTGAGCTGCTGGTGGATGCGGTGGAGAGCGAGATCAGCCAATTGCAGCGGCACTGGCGAGGCGCCGGTGCCCCGGTGCTGCTGATCCCTGTGGAGGAAGGCCCCTTCCAACGCAGTGCCGAGTCGTTCCTGCGGCTCGGAGAGCGGCTGCGCAGCGGCCTGGTGAATGGCGTGGCTGTGCAACTGGCACCGCTGCAGGAGCTGATGGAGCAGGCCAGCTGGGCCGAGCTGCCCGTGCACGCCCAACCCCAGGGCCAGCCCCGCAACCAACCGGCCCCCACCCTGCTGCGGGCCAGCACGCAACAACAACCGCTCACGGCCGAGGAGGAGCAGGAACTGGAGGAGTCGGGTCTCGACGCCCTCACGGAACGCCTCTGGCAGAGCCAATCGCTGCCGGAGCAGGCCGAACTGCTGGAGCAGCTGGTGCATCGCCTGGGCCTGGAGGCTGAACTGAGCGGCCCCGGCGGCTGCGCCACCCCCCGGGCGCTGTTGGAGGAGATCTACCGGCGGGCCCTGGCCGATGCCAACTGGAACGTGGTGCGCCGCTGCGCCGGCTCCCTGGGCCTCGTTCACCCCCAACTGGAAGACGCCCTCACCGATCTGCTGGTGCGCCAGAAACAAGTCGTGGTGGGACGCAACTACACCAACGAATCGCTGCTCAGCCAGCCCACCGGCAGCCTGGCGATCGCGGCGATGATCCAGCGCTTCAGCGGTGAGGACGGCCGCGAATGGATGTTGCAGCAGGAGCTGCTCCTGGCCCTCGATGGCGTGGCCCGGCAGGAACCGGCCCTGCTCAGCGGCAGCCTCACGCTGCAACTGGGGCAACTGCTGCTGCTGCTCACCAGCGAACTGGCGGGCGAGCGCGACCTCACCCCAATCGAAGCCTTCGAAGCCCTTTGCGATGAACCGCCCCATGCGATCCGCCGGCGCTTGCAGCAGGTGCTGCGCGATGTGGAGCACGCCAAAGCGGCGCTGCAGCGCAAGGAGCAGCTGCATGTGAGCGGGAGGGTGCGCTGGGAAGCCCCCGATCCCTTGGAGGAGCTGCCCAAGAG
>JBDKGF010000081.1:0-3674 GCA_039798305.1 Cyanobacteriota bacterium | reverse complement strand
CCCTGAGCAGCGAGCGCCTGCGGCTCTATACCAACAGCGACCCGGTGGGCACGGAGGTGGCCGGCGCTCTCAAGAACGTGATGGCGATCGCGGCCGGTGTCTGCGACGGGCTCAACCTGGGAGCCAACGCCAAGGCATCGCTGCTCTGTCGGGGTCTGGTGGAGATGGGTCTGGTGATCCAGGGGTTGGGCGGAGAGGCTCCCAGCCTTTATGGGCTGGCGGGTCTGGGGGATCTGCTGGCCACGGCCAACAGCAACCTCAGCCGCAATTACCGCTTTGGCCTGGCGCTGGCCGAAGGGCTGGATCGTGATGCCGCCCTCACCCGTGTTGGAGCCACCGTGGAAGGCGCCCTGACGGCTCGGGCCGTCCTCGCTCTGGCGGAGCGCCATGGCTGGCGGCTGCCCATCTGTGAACAGGTGGGCGCCTTGATGGCCGGCGCCATCCAACCGGAGGCGGCTGTACGGCGGTTGATGGGGCGTGGTCTGCGGCCTGAGGAGCTCGCCTTCACCTGATGGACACACGCCCGGCCCTGTTGGTGGAAGCCTTCACCGATCAGCCTCTGCACGGCAATGGTGCCGCGGTGGTGCTGCTCGATCAGCCCGCCACAGCGGATTGGATGCAGCGTCTCGCCGGCAGCCTCAAGCAATCGGAAACCGCCTTTCTCCACCGTGACGTCGCAGGCGCCTGGCGCCTGCGTTGGTTCACCCCCACCTGCGAGGTGCCGCTCTGCGGCCACGCCACGTTGGCGGCCACCATCGCCCTGGCCCACTGGGGCCTGCTGCAACCGGGCCAGTCGCTCCCTCTGGCCACCCGCAGCGGTGCTCTGCAGGTGGGGTTGGATGACACCCGCACCCATGCCGCCCATCTGGTGCTGCCCAGCTCAGGTCTGACGCCGCTGGAGGTTCCCGAGGCGCTGCAGATGGCGCTGGGTCAGCCGATCGAGCGTTACTGGGGTTCGCCCCTGGGCTACCGGGTGGCCTTGCTGGCCGCCGCTGCACCCCTGGCGGCGCTGGCCAACCCATCGCCGCAGCTGCAGGGGCCTGATCGGATGGGTCTGGTGCTGATGCAGCCTCTGGAGGAGTTCCAAAGCGATGCGGCTCCCCAGCTGATGGGTGCCCCCTGCGATTACCAGCTGCGCTTCTTTGCGCCGGGGCTGGGCATCGACGAAGACCCCGTCACCGGATCAGCCCACGCCCTGGTGGCCCCGTGGTGGATGGAGCGGTTGCAACGAAGCCAGGTGCGCGGCTGGCAAGCCTCCGCCCGTCGTGGTGGAATGCTGTGCGAGTCAGTCGGTCCAGGCCAGGTCCGGCTCACAGGCGCCGCTCAGCTCCTATGGGACGGACAGATCAACAGTTCTGGCGCCGGCTGCGACCCAGACGACTGGCAGCGGGCTGTGGGGCTGTGAACTGGCGCAGCTGGATGCTGGGGGCCCCCATGGGTCTTGGGGCTCTGGGTCTGGGCTTCTGGGCTCAGGCGGTGTTGCCGGGCAGCCCAGGCATCAATGGCCCGCTGCTCGAGGCCATGCTCGCCAGCCCACCGCCCCATGCGGTGCCGAAGCGTTCAGCCCGCGACGATCTGCAGGGTGTGGCTGCCGAACGGATGGGCGCCGCCGGTGGTGGTTTTGCCCTGGCCGAACCGGCCCAGGGCACGCCGCTGGAGCTGGAAATCCGTGTGGCTGTGGTGCGTGATGCCGATCAGCTGCAGCTCTCGGCCTCGGGCCCCTGGTGGTTGCGCTCAGCCGATGGCAGCGTTCTGCGCCAGGGATCGGCTGCAGACAGCGTCAACCTCAGCGTTGCGGACAGCCTGCCGGCAGAGCTGTGGCTGGAAACGTCAGCCGGGCACGGGGTGCGGGTGAATGGCCAGGGTTACGACGGTCGGGTTCGGGTGCTGCGTGATCAGGGGGGGCTTCTGGCGGTGAATCATCTGCCGCTCGAGGCCTACGTGGCTTCCGTGGTGGGCGCTGAGATGCCGAGTTCCTGGAACCTGGAAGCGCTGAAGGCCCAGGCGGTGGCAGCCCGCTCCTACGCGCTGGCCCACATGGCCCGGCCGGCGAATCGCCATTGGCATCTGGGCAATACCACCCGCTGGCAGGCCTACCGCGGTCTGGCCAGCAGCCACGACCGCACGCGCCAGGCGGCGGCGGACACCCGCGGCCTGATCCTCAGTTACCAGGGCGGCATCGTGGAGAGCCTCTACGCCGCCACCAGCGAGATCAGCATGGAGGCCCATGGCCACCTGGGGGCCTCGATGAGCCAGCACGGCGCCCAGGCCCTGGCGAGCAGCGGTCAGCGCTACAACGAGATCCTCGGCCACTACTACCGGGGGGCTTCTCTGGCCCGCCTGCGGCAGGGTTCGGGTTGATGGGGCGGTTGCTGGATGCAGCCTTGCTTCGCTCCCAGGAGGCTGAGCGTTGCGGCGCCTTGGTGCCATTGGCCACGGAGATCGTCGCCCTGCCGGGCTGTGAGCCGTTTGTGCTGCGGCGGCTGTTGTCCGAGACCCCCAAGCATCTGCGCAGCGCCGGTCCACGGCCCAACCCGTTCCTGCCGTGGGATCCGGCGCTGGAGGTGGAGCTCCTGAGTGAGGAGCATGTGCTCATCCTCAACAAGTTCCCCGTGCAGCGCGGCCACGTGCTGCTGATCCCCCAGCGCTGGCAGCCGCAATCCGGTTGGCTCAGCCCTCTCGATTGGCAGACCCTGGCGGCCGTGGAGGCCGATACACCGGGCCTGTGGTTCTTCAACAGTTGCGCGGCGGCGGGTGCCAGCCAACCCCATCGGCATCTGCAGCTGCTGCCCCGGAGCCATGGAGAACCCAGTTGCCCGCTGGCTTCGGCCTGTGAGGCTCAATTGCAGGGAACAGCGCCCCGCTGGCCATGGCAGTACCGCCTGAGCCCCCGTGAACACTGCGGTGGAGCGCAAGCGGCCGCTGAATTGATTGAGCTCTATGAGCGTCATCAGTGGGAGCTGGGCCTCGGTGCACCCCAGCGGCATCCGCAGCCGCTGCACCCTTACAACCTGGTGATTGAACCCAACTGGTTCATGACCGTGGTGCGCAGCCAGGAGCACTGGGCCGGGTTGAGCATCAATGCCCTGGGTTTTGCCGGGTGCCTGCTGATCACGCCCGAATCCGATCTCGCCTGGCTGCAGGGCCATGGACCCCTGGCCCTGCTGGCGGCGGTGGCCGGCCAACGCCAGTGATTGCGTGGTTTCCCGGATGCGCCGCAGGCGTGGTGGCGGTTTGGCTGAGAGAGCCCAACCTCAAAGGCTCTGCTCAGCGATCAGGCCCCACTCGACCAACAGGGCGAAAGCCATCGCGAGGGCGCCGATGCACCAGGCCGAGCGCAACAGCTTGTGCAGCAGGACAGCAGTCGCCGGAATCATGGGCTGCGTGCGGACAGAGCCGATTCAATCCAGCAAAACCTGGTCTGTAGGCATTGATGCTCAGACCCTGACTGGTCCCCCCACCGGCCGTTCAACAATCGCCGTCACACAGTTGGCGTTCACCGTGCGGACCACGCCGGTATCCACGCAGGCAATCTGAAAAAAGTTGTTGGCGTTGTGACGTGGACCCCAGAAACTGAACCAGTCCTTATGAGAGCTTCCCAACCGGCCAGACTTGGCCAGGAGAAGCCCCATGAAACGCAAGCGCCACACTCCCGAGCAGATCATCCGCAAGCT
>JBDKGF010000080.1:0-8615 GCA_039798305.1 Cyanobacteriota bacterium | reverse complement strand
ACGATTTCCTGGATGTCCAGGCGCTCGTTGAACCAGTCGTAGACGGGCGAGGACTTTCCGCCGGAGGCGGGTGAGGAATTCGCCATGCAGCGAGAGGGTTTGGTTGGCAGAGTCTACCGATCACCTCCGGGGGCCCGTGAGCGCTGCACAGCCTGTGACATCGATGGCTCAGCGCATCCGGCGGCTGATGCTGGCCCTGCTCTGCGGCCTGCTGCTCTCCAGCTGGAGCCCTGCTCCGGCCATGGCTCTCAATGACGAGCAGCAGCTGGTGGTGGAGAGCTGGCGGCTGGTGAACCAGAGCTACGTGGATCCCGATCGCTTCGAGACCATCCACTGGAAGCGCCTGCGTCAGAAGGCGCTGGAGCGTTCGATTCAAACCAGTGCCGACGCCTACGACGCGATCGAGTGGATGCTTGCCCCGATCGGCGACCCCTACACCCGCCTGCTCCGCCCGGCCGATTTCACCGCGCTCAAGGCCAGTACTCAGGGCAGCGTGAGCGGCGTGGGGTTGCAACTGGGCATCCGCCAGGACGACACCGCAGTGGTGGTGATCGCCCCCCTGGAAGGTTCGCCCGCAGCGGAGGCCGGCATCGTGAGCGGCACGGAGCTGCTGCGGGTGGACGGCAACCCCACCGCAGAGCTGGGGCTGGAGAGCACGGCAGCACGCCTGCGCGGTGCCGAGGGAACCGCCGTGTTGCTGGAGATCAAAACACCGGATGGCAGGGCCAGGGAAGTGGAGCTGCGGCGCAGGCAGGTGGATCTGCTGCCGGTGCGCTCACGGCTGATCACGCACGAGGGGCACCGGCTTGGCTACCTGCGGATCACACAGTTCGCTGAACCGGTGCCGCAGCAGGTGGCAGCCACCCTTCAATCCCTGCAGGAGGAGGGCATCGAGGCCCTGGTGCTCGATCTACGCAACAACTCCGGTGGACTGGTGAGCGCGGGGCTGGCCGTGGCCGATCAGTTGCTGGACGGCGCTCCGATCGTGGAAACACGGAACAGGGAAGGGTTCAGCGATCCCCAGCAGGCCAACCGAGGCCTGCTCTACGGCGGTCCCATGGTCACGCTGGTGAATGGGGGTACCGCCAGCGCCAGCGAAATTCTGGCGGGCGCGCTTCAGGACAATCAACGCTCCGAGCTGCTGGGCAGCCGCACCTTCGGCAAGGGACTGATCCAGACGCTGATCGGGCTGGGGGGAGACGGGAGTGGTCTGGCGGTGACCGTGGCGCGTTACGTGACCCCCAGCGGCCGCGATATCCAGAATCTGGGCATCGAGCCGGATCAACCGCTGCCCCAGCCCGAACCGCTCGATCCTGGCGGCCCGGGTGATCCGTGGCTGACCACGGCTCTCGATCAACTGGAACAGCAGCTGGAGCAGACGCTCTGATGGGATCCCGCACCTATCACGATCCGCTGCATGGGGCCATCCGCCTGGATCGCCAGCACCCAGCCGAAGCGCTCGCCATTGCACTGATCGATACCGCCCCCTTTCAGCGCCTGCGTCGTATCCGGCAACTGGGTCCGGCTTACCTCACGTTTCATGGTGCCGAATCCAGCCGTTTCACCCATTCGCTGGGGGTACTGGATCTGGCCCGCCGTGCCCTGCAGGAGCTGTGTCGTTTTCAGCCGGAGCTTCAGGACCACAGCGGGCTGCTCTACGCCGCGGCCCTGCTGCACGATGTGGGCCACGGCCCGCTGAGCCATTCCGGCGAGGAAATGTATGGGCTGCACCATGAGAGCTGGTCGGCTCGCTTGATCCGCGAGCATCCGAGCCTGCGCGGGCCACTGGAGCACTTCGCCACCGGCACCACAGAAGCGGTGGCTGATTTACTCGAGCACGGGCACTCCCCGAGCCCAGCCATCAAGGCCCTGGTGAGCAGTCAGCTCGATTGCGATCGCCTCGACTACCTGCTGCGCGACAGCTACAGCACCGGAACCCGCTATGGCCAGCTGGATCTGGAACGGATTCTCGCCAGCCTCACCCTGGCGCCCGATGGCAGCCTGGCGCTGCACCCCAAGGGGCTGATGGCAGTGGAGCACTACCTGGTGGTGCGCAACCTGATGTACCGCAGCGTGTACAACCACCGGCTCAACGTGGTCTGTAACTGGTTGCTGAGCCGCTGCGTCGCCGTAGCCCGCCAGCTGGGGCCGACGCGGGTGTGGGCTGATGCGGTGATGCAGCGATGGCTCTGGCATCCCCACGAACTCAATCTCGAAAGCTTTCTCGGCAACGACGACCACCGCACCGGATATCACCTGCAGCGCTGGAAGGAGGAGGGCCCTGGCGAGCTGCAGGAGCTGTGCGCACGCCTGCTGGATCGGCGACTGCTCAAGGCCAGCGATGTGAGTCGATTGAGCCGCCAGCGGCGACTGGAGCTGCTGGCCCTGGCGCAGCGGCTGAGCGAACGCGCCGGACTCAACGCTGAGCTCTGCTGCGGTCTGCAGAGTCAGCAGAACCGGGGATACCACCCCTACCGCGGTGGGCTGAGGCTTTGGGATGGCCAGCAGCTCACGGCCCTGGAGCAGCGCTCCCCGCTGGTCAACAGCCTGAGCCAGCCCACCGAAAGCGCCTGGCTGATCCATCCCGCCGAGGTCGCCCAGCCGCTGCGGGAACAGCTGGTGCTGGAAGCCGGCAGCGAAGCTCCTTAAGTTGCAGGCCATGCAAGCCGGTCCCCACCACCTGCGGCTGATGCCCCAGGCCCGCAGCAGTGCCTCAGCGCTGGAGGAGGTGTCCGCCTGGTTGAACAGCGCAACAGCAACCGGAAGCCTGTGGCTCCACAGCGCAGATCGCGTTCTGGATCTGCCGGAGCTGCGAGCCATTCAGGAGCGACTTCACGGGGCGGGCATGCTGCTGACGCGGGTGCAGGCCGACACGACGCTGGGATTGGTGGCCGCCGCCGCCCTGGGGCTGGAAACAAGCCTTGAGCAGCCAGACGCCACCTCTGAACTGGAGCGAACCGGGCCACCGGGCCTGACCATCCATCGCGGCACCCTGCGCTCCGGCGACCATCTCGAGGTGGAAGGATCCCTGCTGGTGCTGGGTGATGTGAATCCGGGCGCACGGGTCAGCGCAGCTGGGGATGTGCGCATCTGGGGGCGCCTGCGGGGGGTGGCTCACGCCGGCAGTGACGGGAATGCGCAGGCACGGATCGTGGCCCTGCAGCTGCGGCCGCTGCAGCTGCGTATCGCCGGCGCCGTGGCCCGAGGCCCCGAGGATCACCCGCCCGCAGGCTTCAGTGAACAGGCGGTGCTGCGAGGCGGGGGGATTGCCATCGAACCAGCGGAACCGCAATGGCCGCTGCAGGAGGGAGGCGCTAACGGTTAACCAGCCCCAACGCGCCCATCACACCCGCCACCGCCATGAACCAGAGCGGCGAGATCTTGGTGCGCAGCATCAGCACACACACCACCACAGACACGGCATAGGCAGGGGTGTCGTGGTCGGAGATACGCAGGATCTTGAGGCCCACGGCAAAAAGGATGCCGAGAATGATCGGGCCGAGGCCTCGCTCGAAGGCCACACGCCAGGGACTGTGGCGCAGGCGATTCCAGCTCAAGGCCGCCGCCACCATCAGCAAGGTGGAGGGCAGGAGGATGGCTGTCTCCGCCATCAGTCCACTGAGCACAGCCCAGAGCGGACCTTCCTTCACCGCGGCACCCATGCCCAGCAACCCCACGATCATCGAGCTGGGACCTGGCGCCGCCTCAGCGATGGCATAGAGATCGGCAAATTGACGGGATGTGAGCCAGCAGTACTGATCCACCGCCATGTGGTGGTAGTCGTTGAGCAAAGTGTTGCCTCCACCGAGCGAAAAGAGCGAAAGGCTGAGGAAATCCCAGATCACCGCCAACAACTGGCGCCAATCGCCCAGCTGAACGGCCTGGCACGCGGCCGCAGTGGCGCTCATCGCTTCGACTCCCGCGGCCAGTACCAGGCCATCGCCAGAGGGGCGGCCACCAGCACCAGCGGCACCAGGCGAACGTGAAACACGCTCATGGCGAGAAAGCTCCCGCCAGCCAGCATCAACGCCACTGGATCGCGGCTGTAGGCACCGGCGATCTTGAAGCCCATCGAGAGCGCCATTCCCGCCGAGGCTGTGATCACCCCGGCTAACACCCGATCCACGGCGAGAGTTTCGTGCAGGTAGAAGTAACCCAGCCCCAGAATCATCAACAGGCTGAAGGGCAGCAGCAAAATGCCGAGCAGGGCAGCGATGGCACCGGTGAGCCCGCGGAAGCGGCTACCGATGTACACAGCCATGTTGATCTGATTAGGCCCCGGGAACAGGCGCGCCACGGTGAGGCCGGTGATGAACTCCTCCTTGCTCATCCACTGGCGCTCCTCCACCACGATGCGCTCGCTCCAGGCGGAGAGGCCGCCACCGAAGGAGGAGAGGGCCACCTGCTGCATCCCCAGAAACAACTGCACGTGGGTAGGTGGCGTGGTGGCGACCTCAGCCATCAGTTGTGCACGAAGTGGGGATCGGGAGCCAGCTCACCCTGTTCGTGGTAGGTGGGATCAAGAGGATCCGGGGCGCTGTAGCGCTTGGAAGCCTGCCAATCCACCTCAAATGTATCGGTCAAACGACGAATCACACTGGGGCAATCGATCTCAATACCGAGCTCGCGGCGCACATCAAAGGCACTGCGATCTATATTCATCGAGCCGGTCATCGCCGCCTGTCCATCAACAAGAATCAACTTGGCGTGCAGTTTCAGATGTTTCTGGCGCTTGATCTTCACGCCGAACCTCTCCATCACCCGCAAAGAACTGAAGGTGTCGTAAACATCCCAATCGCTGAGGCCATGCTTGCCGCCGCAGAGCACGCGCACCTTCACGCCACGCTCACGGGCTGCCACGATCCGCTCCAGGATCACCGCATCCACAAATTTGGGGTGCTGGATCCAGAGGGTTTTGCGCGCTGCATCGATCACCCGCGCCATCTGACCGCGGCTGTGGGCATTGCTCCACACCAGCCCGACGTCCAGACGCGGCTCAAAGAAACGGCGATGCCAATCGGCCTCAAAGCCTGCCCTGACCTGCTCAATCACCACTGGGTCGTGGCTGATCACGCCGTAATCGCGCGTTTCGGTGAAATATTTCTCCGCCAGATTGAAGGTGGCGATCAGGGCGGCCTGGCCGTCGATCACCATCGATTTCTCGTGGGTGACCGGGAAGCATTCGCTGGTCCACACCACCTCGATGCCACGGCTCTGCAGCAGGGCGTAGGCCTCATCGTTCCAGCGATCGCCGCCGGAGGTGTGGGGGTTGAGCATCACGCGCACCCGCACGCCACGCTCGCGGGCACGGAAGAGCGCCTGCTCGATCTGCTCGCTCTGAAGCTTGAACTGCTTGAGCAGCAACTCCTCACAGGCTCGGTCGATCAGCTCCACCACCGCGGCGCCACCGTCATCGGGCATCACGAGCAGACGCTGCTGACCGCTGACGGCGGCAACCATGAGCAGTGGATGAACGTGGCCCCGTTCTAAAGGGGGCACCGGGCCGTTGCCCAGTGACCAGGGCACCAAGCCAGGCCAGGGAGTGGCCTTAACCTGCCTCGATTCCAGACCGTGCTCGTGACCACCTCGGGGAGCCGCTCCATCCTGATCTGCTCAGGCAAGGGGGGCGTGGGAAAGACCACGCTCACCGCCAACCTGGGCGTCGCTCTGGCCAGGCAGGGCATGCGTACCGCCGTGCTCGACGCCGACTTCGGCCTGCGCAACCTCGATCTGCTGCTGGGGCTCGAGAACCGGATCGTCTACACGGCTCAGGAGGTGCTCTCGGGCAAC
This sequence comes from Cyanobacteriota bacterium, assembly GCA_039798305.1. GTDB lineage: Bacteria > Cyanobacteriota > Cyanobacteriia > PCC-6307 > Cyanobiaceae > Vulcanococcus. The sequence continues at coordinate 2,825 of JBDKGF010000080.1, read as the reverse complement.
TGCCGCCTGGACCAGGCCCTGGTGAAGCACAAGCTCGAACCCAACCTGGCGCTGCTGCCAGCCGGCAACCCGCGGATGCTCGAGTGGCTGAAACCGGAGGACATGCAGACCATCGTGGGCCTGCTGCGCGAGAGCTTCGATGTTGTGCTGATCGACTGCCCCGCCGGCATCGAGGACGGGTTCAAGAACGCGGCCAGTGCCGCGGAAGAGGCGATTGTGATCACCACGCCGGAAGTGTCCGCGGTGCGGGACGCCGACCGGGTGATCGGCCTGCTCAACACCCGCGGCATCAAGCCGATTCAACTGGTGCTCAACCGGGTGCGGCCCAAGATGATGGCCAACCAGGAGATGCTGGCCGTCGATGACGTGACCGACATCCTGGCCCTGCCGCTGCTGGGCCTGGTGCTCGAGGATGAGCAAGTGATCGTGAGCACCAACCGCGGCGAACCGCTCACCCTCAACGGCAGCAACTCGCCGGCGGCCCAGGCCTACAACAACATCGCGCGGCGCGTCTGCGGTGAAGACGTGCCGCTGATGGATCCCGCCAAGGCGCGGGGCGGGCTGCGGGCCAAACTCGGCCGCCTGATGCAAACCAAGATCTTCTGAGCTGATGACCCTGCGCGATTTCATCAACAAGCTGCTCGGTCGCCAGCCCGCCAGCGCCACCACCGCCAAACAGCGGCTGCAGCTGGTGCTGGCCCACGACCGCAGCGATCTCAATCCCGAGCTGCTCGAGCAGATGCGCCGCGAAATTCTCGAGGTGGTGAGCCGCTACGTGGAGATCGACCTCGAGGAGGGCGATGTGAGCCTTGAAACCGAAGACCGTGTCACCGCCCTGGTGGCCAATCTGCCAATCCGGCGCACCAAGCCACTGCCGCTGCAGGAGTCCAAACCGGACCCAGGAGATGCCGCTCCCGTGTGGACAGCCCGCCAGGCCTGAGGGGAATGCTCAGGGCATCACGTTCTCAACCGCCATGCCCACCCACTCCCCTGCGTCGGTCACCCCTGCTGAAGATCAGGTGCTGAAGCAGCTGCTGCAGGGGCTCAGCAACCGCTCCATCGCAGCGGTTCTCGTGCTGAGTCCCCGCACCGTGGAAAACCACATCTCCCGGCTCCTGGCCAAAACCGGCTGCCAAAGCCGCACCCAGCTGCTGCTCTGGGCGCAGGCCGAGCGATAAGCTCCTCGCCGGAGGACAACCTCCGTTGCCGGCTTAGCTCAGTGGTAGAGCAGCGCTTTTGTAAAGCGAAGGCCATCGGTTCAAATCCGTTAGCCGGCTTGATTGATCAGGGCGCTTCACCCGCCCGGCTGATGTCGCTTGCCCGGCTGATCACGAAGCGCCGCTCAATCGGCTGGGCGATCGCCATGACACTCAGCGCCAGCACAACACCGATGGCGCAGGCCTGGAGCCGACGATCCGCCATCAGCATCAGATCGGCATGGTTGCTGTTGAAGAGCACGATCGTGACGGTGAGGGCCATCAACAGCACTGCTGGGTGACCGTGACGGATGGCAATCATCGCGGTGATCACACCCGCCGTGATCGCTGGGAGCTGCAGGGGCAAGCCCTTAGGCAGCAGAACCGCCAGCACCATCACCAGCAAAACGCCGGCCACGGTGCCGAGGCTGCGGTGGAAGGCGACCTTCCAGGCCTCCTTCACGAAAGGGCGCAGCACCAGAAATGGCGTGAGCATCAACCACAACCCTGTGATCCCCCAGTGATGCTGCAGGGCGATCGGAGTACTCACCAGGGTGGTGCTCGCCAGCAGCAGGCCATAAGCCGTACTGCGGCGCCAGCTGTGAGCCACCGAAAAGAAGGTGGTGGCGGCTGGGCCCCGCTCATGGGGCACCAGGCTGGTCTGCAGAAGGATCGTGAAACCGCCTGACACGAACACAGCACCGGTGAGCTGGATCAGCTCAGTGGCAGAAGGAGTTCCCGGCAAGGGGCTGTTGGTGATGAACAGGCAGACGCTGACGACCATCAGCCAATAGATCTGCTGACACTGCCAGCGAGCACTCAACCCGAGGGCGAAGGCCGTGAGCGCCATCAGGAGCGTGGCCGTGGGTGGATCGCTCTGGCTGAGGACGGCCGGAACGGTGAGGACCGTCAGCACCACGACACCCAGCAGGGCTTGCCGCCAGCCAAGGCGGACACAGATCACAAGCGCAGCCAGGCTGGTGAGACAAAGCCCCCCCGCAGCCCTGTCGAGGCCGACAAAGCGGGCGATCTGGGCAGCCAGCAGCAGCGAAACAACCGCTGCGGCCACCTGAATCAATCGACGCAAGCGCTGGTTCAGGGCAGGAGAGAGCCTCACAGCTCTACATGATTTCACCTGTGGCTGGACAGGTTGGATCCTGGAGAATCAGCGGGATTTGCAACTCCGCCTTGGAACCCACGCGGATGCTCTCCCATCAACAGCGGCGTGAGCCACAACGCCGCGTGCTGATGGCAGCTGGCCTGTTTCTGGCCATCGGACTGCTCCTGCAGGGCTGGCGGATCTGGAGCCTCAACGCCACCTACGACCAGGGCCTGTTTCTTCAGGAGATCTGGAACGGCCATCTGGGGAAACCGTTTGAGAGCACCCTCGCCTCCGAACTCTCCACACCGGTGCTGGTGACCGGTGAATCGTTGCCCACCCTGGGTTACCACCACCTCGGGCAGCACTTCACACCGTTGTTGATGCTCTGGCTGCCGCTGGTGCTGCTGCTGGGGGTGTGGAGCCTGCCGCTGATCCAGGTGGGCTTGCTCACCGCCGGTGGGTTGGTGCTGCACCAGCTGGCGAGAGAAGACCTGGAGCCGCGCCTGGCCAACTGGATCGCCACCAGC
>JBDKGF010000079.1:0-14031 GCA_039798305.1 Cyanobacteriota bacterium | reverse complement strand
CTGATCGGCGTACACATCCGGCAGATCGGTGGGGATGTCGGTGATCAGCTCCAGGCCGCGGCCCACCCACAGCTTTTCCAGCTCCAGGATTGCTTCGGCCGCCACGGGGCCCAGGGCCAGTCGCTGGGGGTTGAACAGGGCTTCCCAGCGGGTGGTGCCCACCTCCAGCAGATCCTTCGAGAGCTGTTCGATGTCGTCCAGGCGCCGGCCGAGCACATCGCGGAAGCGGGCCTGATCGATCTGGCCGAGGTTGAGGCTCTGCAGCGCCAGCTTCGAGGCGGTGAGGGGGGTGCGCAGCTCGTGGGCCACCATCCGCAGCAGCCGCTACTGTACTCCCAGCCGCTCGATCAGCGTTTCGTTCTCCTGGCGCAGCACCAGCAGCTGATCCTCCAGCTGCAGCTCCCGCTGGGTGCGGCTGCCGTCGCTTTCGGCGGGCCGCAGGCTGATGCCCAGGCCGCTCACCACTTCCAGTTGCTGCCAGCGGGGCAGCCAGTTGCGCAGTTGCTGCAGCAGGGTGTTGCCCGCGAACACCTGCTTGGGGGTGGGATCGAGCTTGATCAGAGCCGGGGTGGCTACCAGCCGGTGCAGCTCGAGCAGCTCAGGCCGCTCGGCTGGATCGGCGATCTCCAGGGTGACGTCGAAGCCGAAATCCTGTTTTTCCAGGAAAGCCACCAGGCCCCGCAGGTCTGGGGTGGCGCGGTGGTGGGGAGCTGCCACCAGCAGCAGTTTCAGGTTGCGCCGTTGTGACCCATCACCATCGAGATGGGAGGGCAGGGCAAGGCCTGCCCCCCTGCGCACGTCCCCGCGCTGCTGCGGCTGGGACGTGGTGCTGACGGGGAAGCGGCTGGGTTGAGGCTCGTGGGGGCTCTTGTCCCCTGCGGCGGGCACCGGCGCGCTGAATCTGCAGAAATTGTGGTTTCACCTTATGAGGTTTGGCAGGGCATGCCAGCCCCGCTATGACGACTGTGATGAGACGTTGTCGAGAGGAACGCCGTGGCGCATCCACGAGAACTCGTGACACGTGTGCATCCGGTGGCATCGCAGCCACCAGCGACGCGCGGCAGTCGCATTCAGCTCGACACCACCCTGCGGCGCTGGTTCAACCGCAATCTCGGGCTGTGGCGCTCCAGGCGTCAGTACTTCTTCCCCGACGACGAGGTGCTGCGCGTCGACATGCTGCTGCGGGTGCAGACCTTCGAGGATCAGGCGGAATCGGAACCTCGCTATCGCTTCACCTGGTGGCCTGAGAAGGAATACGACTTCTTCGACATCAAACCCCGCTACGTGCGCGAGGGGGTGATGGATGCCTCGCTCTGCGGCCATCAGCTGCGGCGCAGCCGCGGCTATTTGTGCGGTTCCCCCACCAAGAGCCAGATCCGTCAGGCCGACGAGCACGAGCTGGTGTTCGAGTCGCACTATCAGGAGTGGGACATCCTGGAGCACATCCGCCTGGTGGATCAGGACCGTTTTCGGGCGCGCTCCATCTATTCCTGGTGCGACGGCAATCTGGAGCTGGTGGAGATGCACCACGAGATCCGACTGGAGCCGGCTGGCCCTCCCTTGCCACCTGACGCCTGATCGCGATCCGCGGTTTCTGCAGCAGGATTAGGTCACATTGCTCATCCCGTGTGCGCTCCTCTGCCAGTCGCCTCGCCCTTCTCCTGCTTCCTCTGGCCCTCACCCTGGCCCCTGTGGCGGCGGTGGCCGCTCCGGCATCCGAGGCCGACATGAGCCTCTACACCCGCATCGGTGCCTTGAATGTGTGCATCGCCCGGGCCGCAGGCATCGAGTTCGACAAGGCTGTGGCCGTGGCTGGCGAAACCATCGCTCAGGTGATCCAGGGCCAGCACGAGGGGGCTATTGCTCAGGTTGGCCCCAAGCCCCTCACCATCGATGAGCTGCGCAAGGGTGCCATCAACTCCGCCGTGCTTGGTGCGGTGGAGGTGTGCCCGGATGAGGTGCCTGCGGACGTGCGCAAGAAGGTGGAGGAGGTGCTGAAGAACCGCAGTGCCGCTCCTGCCGCCAAGCCGGCTCCCGCCAAGAAGTAGTTCTGAGCTCAACCCGCCCCCATGGCCACCGTTCGCCTCGCCGACTACCGGCCTGCCCCCTGTCTGATCGCCCACACCAGCCTGCGGGTTGAGCTGTTCGCCGATCAGACCTTTGTGGAGGCTGAGTTTCAGTTCGAGCCCAATCCCGCTGCTAAGCCAGGTGCCCTGGAGTTGCAGGGCGTGGAGCTGGAGCTGCTGGAGCTCGAGCTGAATGGGATGCCGCTGGCGGCTGCGGCCTACACGCTGGAGCCCACCCGTCTGGTGCTGCATCAGCCCCCGGCTGAGCCCTTCCGCCTGCGCAGCCGCGTGCGCATTCACCCCGAGTGCAATACCAGCCTGGAGGGGCTTTACGTGAGCGGCGGCATGTTCACCACCCAGTGCGAGGCGGTGGGCTTCCGGCGCATCACCTTCCATCCCGACCGCCCCGATCTGCTCAGCCGCTTCCGGGTGCGCATCGAGGCGGATCAGGCCAGCTGCCCGGTGCTGCTCTCCAACGGCAACTGCCTTGAAACCGGTGAGCTGCCGCAAGGGCGCCATTACGCCGTGTGGGACGACCCCTTCCCCAAGCCCTCCTATCTGTTCGCCCTGGTGGCGGGCCAGCTGGAGGAGGTGCGCGATCAGTTCACCACCCGCAGCGGCCGCACGGTGCAGCTGCGCCTGCACGTGGAGCCCGGTGATGCGCCCTTCACCGCCCATGCGATGGCCTCGCTGAAGCGCTCGATGCTCTGGGATGAACAGCGGTACGGCCTGGAATATGACCTCGATGAATTCAATATCGTGGCGGTGCGCCATTTCAACATGGGCGCGATGGAGAACAAGAGCCTCAATATCTTCAACTCCAAGCTGGTGCTCGCCGATGCCGCCACCGCCACTGATGCAGAGCTCGAGCGGATCGAGAGTGTGATCGGCCATGAATATTTCCACAACTGGACTGGTAACCGCATCACTTGCCGCGACTGGTTCCAGCTCTCACTCAAGGAAGGGCTCACGGTTTTTCGTGATGCCAGCTTCACCTCCGATCTGCACTCCGCAGCGGTGAAGCGGATCGAGGATGTTTCGCTGCTGCGCAATACCCAGTTCCGTGAGGACGCCGGCCCCACCGCTCATCCGATCCAGCCTGATCACTACCAGGCGATCGACAACTTTTACACCACAACGATCTACGAAAAGGGATCGGAGGTGATCCGCGTGCTCCACACCCTGCTTGGGGAGGAGACGTTCATGCGCGGCATGGCGCTGTATGTGAGCCGTCACGATGGCACCGCCGCCACCTGCAACGATTTTGTTCAGGCCATGCAGGATGCGGCCGAGCAGGCTTGGGTGCAGGGCGCTGCGCTGCCTCGCTTTGACTTCGCTCAGTTCCGGCATTGGTACAGCCAGGCCGGCACCCCGCTGCTGCAGATCGAGCGCCATTGGGATGGCGAACAGGGCACCCTTGAGCTGCAGGTGCGTCAGAGCACCCCGCCCACTCCAGGGCAGCCTGAGAAGCAGCCGCTGGTGATCCCACTGGTGCTGGGGCTGGTGGGCCAGGCCGGAGAGCCGCTGCCCCTGCGGTTGCAGGGCGAAAGTGAGGAGCTGGCCCGCTCCGCGGCTCTGGCCCATGCCTGGGGTGATGGCAGCCGCCTGCTGGTGATCGATCAGCCGGAGCAGCAGATCTGCCTGGAGGGCCTTGAACCCCATAGCCATCCACCGGCGCTGTCGCTGCTGCGCGGTTTTTCGGCACCGGTGAGGCTGGAGCTGCAGCGCGGCACCAATGAACTGCTGCACCTGCTCGCCTGTGACAGCGATCCCTTCGCCCGCTGGGATGCGGGCCAGGTGCTGCTGCGCCAGGCAGTGCTCGAGCGCGCCGCCGGCTCGCCCAACGATGAACTGGAGGAGGGCCTGGTGGCCGCCTTCGAGCGCATCCTGGCGGAGGTGGGCCTCTGCGATTCCAACCGCAGCATGCTGCTGGCTCTGCCCGGTCTGCCGGAGCTGGAAGATGCGGCGGTGGCTGCGGCAGGCTGCTCGGATCCCCCGGCGCTGTTTCAGGCCCTGCTCGATCTGCAGCAGCGCTTCGGTACGGAGCTGGCCGAGCCTCTGGAGCACACCCTCGAGCGCTGCCGGCCCCAGTGGCTGCTCGCCTGGCCTGATGGTGTCGGCGACCGCGACCTCACGGCCACGGCCTGGAGCTGGCGGGTGGCTGCGGGGGATGTGGGCGTGCGCGCCGAGGCGGCGGCGGCCGTGGGCGGCCCTTCGATGACACTGGCCCGGGCCGGTCTGCGGGCCCTGCAGTGTCATGACACTCCGGAGCGCTCAGCGGCCATGGCGTCGTTCCATGAGCGCTGGCAGGACAAACCGGTGATCCTTGATGCCTGGTTTGCGCTGGAGGCCTCGGCCCCGTTCGGCGACGGTGTGGCTCGGGTGCAGGCGCTGCTGGAGCACCCGCGCTTCGATCCGGCCGCTCCCAACTCGATCCGGGCTGTGCTGGGAGGCTTTGCCGGCAACGTGGTGCAGTTCCATGCCGCCGATGGCCGCGGCTATCGGTTCATGGCCGAACAGATCGCAAGGCTCGATCAGCGCAACCCGATCACGGCTTCGCGCATGGCCAAACTGTTCAGCCGCTGGCAGAGCTATGGCTCCGAGCGCAGTGCCCGCATGCGCGAAGCACTCGAGCAGCTGGCCTCAGCAGCTCTGTCCACCAACACCCGCGAGGTGGTGGGCCAGTGCCTGGGGCAGCCCTAACGGCGGCTGCCCAGTGGCGAGAGCGGTGCGGTGAACAGGCTCTGGTGCAGACGGCCCAGTCCCTGCTTGCGGGCCTCACCGCCTTCCGGGCCGGCGTATTGGCCCCACAGTCCCTCCCAATAGAAATAGATCACGCCGTGGCCGCGCTCGGCGGCCAGCCGCACCTTCTCACTCAGGGTGGGGAGCGGTGTGGTGCGGCCGCCGAAGCCGGACAGGATGCCAATCTCCACGGGGATGCCCCAGCTGCTGGCTTTCACCAGGGCCGGTTGCTGCAGATCGCGTTCGTAGCCCTGCAGCGAATAGGCGTAGTTCTGAACCACCAGCTCATCGATCAGACCCCCCAGGGCCCAGAGCTCCCAATCCTGCAGCCAGTGGTTGTAGGCGAAGCGAAACGGCCCGGGTGACAGGCTCACGTAAGGGCTGCCCTGCCCGCTGCGCTTCAGCGTGGTGCGCAGTTCCCGCAGCAGGCTGCTCAGCTGTTTGCGCCGCCACACCATCCAGGTGCGGTCGGTGTGGTTGTCGGGGGGCTGGACCCCGTTCTCCCGTGCATACAGAGCGCGGGTGTAGGGGTCGTAGCCCAGCTCCACAGGCCAGGCGAAGTGATCGTCGAGCTGGATGCCATCCACCTTGCAGCGCTGCACGATCTCGCCGATCAGGCCGAGGAAGCGCTCGCGGACGCCGGGGTGGGCGGGGTTCAGCCACACCATCTGTTTGCCGTGCATCGTGATGGCGCTGGTGCCATCACGCTTCTGCAGCACCCACTCGGGGTTCTTTCGGACCACCTCCGCTTCAGCGGGTTCCATCAGGCCGTACTCAAACCAGGGAATCACCCGCAGGCCGCGGCGGTGGGCCGCACTGGTCATCAGGCAGATGGGGTCGTGACGGGCGCCCGACTGCAGCAGGGCCGGCTCGATCGGAGCCCAGCGGCTGCGGTGAAAGGTGGTGCCGCGGCTCCACACGTTGGGATAGAGCGTGTTGAAGCCGGCTGCCGCCAGTTCGCCCACGGCCCGTTCGATCCGTTGGGGCTGGTAGTAGAGGGGGCTGGGGCTGTTGGTCAGCCAGACCCCCACTCGCCGCGTTTCAGCCCAGGCCGCTGCCGGCAGCAGAGTGAGCAGGCAGGCAGCGATCCACCGTCTTCGGCGGCCCTTGCTCAACGGAACATCGAGCTCACGGAGCTTTCGTCGTGGATGCGCCAGATGGCTTCGCCCAGCATGTTGGCCACTGACAGCACCTGCAGCTGTGGAAAGCGGCGATCCTCGGGGAGCGGGATCGAGTTGGTCACGATCACTTCCTCAAACAGCCCGGGGGCTGAGAGGCGTTCGATGGCGGGCCCTGAGAACACCGGGTGGGTGGCGCAGGCCAGCACGCGGGTTGCGCCGTTCTCGCGCAGCAGGCGGGCACCGGCGCAGATCGTGCCGCCGGTATCGATCATGTCGTCGATCAGGATTGCCGTCTTACCGGCCACATCGCCGATCACCGTGAGGCTTTCCGCCACGTTGTGACCCGAGCGGCGTTTGTCGATGATCGCCAGCGGTGCATCCTTCATCTGCTTGGCGAAAGCCCGCGCCCGGGCCACGCCGCCCACATCGGGTGACACCACGACCACATCGCCGAAATCACGGCCAGCCAGATAATCCACAAGCACCGGTGATCCATAGATGTGATCGCAGGGAATGTCGAAGTAGCCCTGGATCTGGGCGGAGTGCAGGTCCATCGCCAGCACCCGGTCCACACCCGACACAGTGAGCAGGTTGGCCACCAGCTTGGCGGTGATCGATTCGCGCCCAGCAGTCTTCCGGTCAGCGCGGGCGTAGCCGTAGTAAGGGATCACGGCGGTGATCTGGCGCGCGGAGGCCCGCTTGCAGGCATCCACCATCACCAGCAGCTCCATCAGGTGATCGTTCACCGGAGCGCAGGTGGGCTGGATCAGGAACACATCGCAGCCGCGGATGGATTCCTGGATCTGGATGTAGAGCTCACCGTCGGCGAAGCGCTTGATCACGCGCGGGCCATCGGGCACGCCCAGGTAGGCGCCGATCTCGCGGGCCAGGGCCTGATTGGCCGTGCCGCTGAACAACCTCAGGCGCCGGGTGTCGTGGGCCACGTGCGCCTGATCGACCCGTTCTGCGGTCAGGAAACTGGTCACGGCGGCCGCTGGCGCGAACGGTGGAACCCCGATCGTAGAAGCCACCCGGATCCCTGGCCGCGCCCGATCGATGACAGAGCCCTCCATCAGCGCTGAGATCCACCGGCCCGCTTGGCCTTCCTCCGGCCTGGTGCTGGTTGCTCCCGGCGGCGTCAGCCCTGGCGATGGCTCGCGCCTGGCCGGCTGGCTCGGCTTGCGGCCGCTCGCCTGCGCCGCAGATCAGCAGGGCGATCCCCATGGAGCGCTGGCTCAGCTCGCGGCCGAAGCTCAGGGCTGGTTGTTGCCCCTGGGCCTCGATCCCGGTGCTGAGCTGGCTCAGCCCGGCTGCTGGAGCGAGGCCCTGGGGGCCTGGCGGCAGCCCGTGCTGCTGCAGCTGCCTGCATCCGAGGCTGGATCCGGCTTGGCGCGCGCTTACGCCGCGTTGCTGGCCACAGCCGGGGTGCCTCTGGTGGGCCTGGTGCAGCTGGGCGGGCCTTGGCAGCCAGAGCGGCGGCGCGTGGATGGCCTGCCCTGGCTGGGTTGGCTACCCACCGAGGCACCGCTGGCCGGCAGCCTTGAGGAGGAGGCGGTTGAGGCGCTGCGCCTGCACCTGTTGGCCCGCTGGCAGCTCAGTTCGGCCAGGGGCGCTGAGCCCGCGCATCCAATGCCCTGAGCGGACTGTTCGGCTGCAGTGGTGGTTGCAGCGGCAGGGTGCGGAACTCGAGCCGCTCGCCTGGCCTGAGGGCCACGGCCAGCAGGCTCAACGCCTCGCTGCGGGTGAGGTTGGTCTCCACCTGGCCCTGCAGTTGCTGGAGCAGACCGGGCAGCTGTTGGAGCTGTTGGCGTTGGGCCATCTGACGCAACACGCTCTCCACCGCCATCTGCTGCCGGTCCCGTCGCCGCGTCTCTCCGTCGGCCTCATCGCGGAAGCGCAGCAGCTGCTCCACCTGCTGGCCGTCCATCACCTGCAGGCCGCCCTCCAGCTGAATCGTGTACTTCTGGGTCCTGTCGGTGTACCGCATGCTGCGGTCAGGCGAGAGCTCCACCCGCCCGATGCCATCCACCAGGTCGCGCAACGCCGCCCTGGGCAGCACCACATAGCGATCGGGTTGAGCCTGGGGCAGGCCCACGAGCTGGGCTGCAGCACCGGCCACCAGGGCCGGCCCACCTCGTTTGTAGAGGCTTCCGAGCGCTACGGGCTGCTTGTCGCCCGGTAACTGCACGGCTGCTTCCACCGGCAGGCTGAGCAGCTGCAGTGGTCCTTCCGGGTTCACCTGCACCAGCAGCAACGCATCGCTGTTGGCGGGCTTGGAGGGCGTGCCGTTCTCCAATCGATCCGCGTCGGAGCCGATCAGCAACACGCTGATGGCACGCCCGGGTGGCTCAGCCAGGTCAGCGGCGCTGGGCGGCCCCTGATCGCCCACGCTGCGATCGCGTTCCGGCCAGATCACCCCCAGCAGCGCCAGGCTGCTGGCCAGACCCAGGCCAGCGGCCAGCAGGCGAAGGGCAGCCCGCTCGCGCGTGCGGCGCTGCGGGCGTGGCTGGGCGGGAGCCAAAGCGGAGGAGCCATCAACAATCGCTCCACTTTGACCGAGCTGCGCCGGATTGCTGGCCCTCCCGCCGGGCGCTCTCGATAGGTTGTGCAGCCAGACATCACGCTCCGGCCGGCTCCGTTGACATCCGCTGCTTCTCCTTCAGGTGCCGCTGCGCCTCATGAGCGCGCCAGGCCGCTGGCCAAGGGCAGCGTCTATCCCGCCAAGGATCTCTGCAGCCAGTGCGGCCTCTGCGACAGCCGCTGGGTGGCCTATGTGAAAGACAGCTGCGCCTTCCTCCATCAGCGTTTCGACGCCATGGAAACGGCTGCCCACGGCCGCAGCCGCGATCTCGACAACGAGGACGAGCTCTACTTCGGTGTGCAGCAGCGGATGCTTACCGCCCGACTGCAACAGCCGATCGATGGAGCCCAGTGGACCGGCATCGTGAGCCGCATCGGTGTGCGCGCCTTGGAAACCGGTCTGGTGGATGCGGTGCTGTGCGTGGGCCAGAGCGAGGAGGATCGCTTCACGCCGGTGCCGCGGCTGGCCCGCACCCCCGAAGAGGTGCTCAGCGCCCGGGTGAACAAGCCCACCCTCTCCCCGAACCTGGAGGTGCTCGAGCAGCTGCCCGGCAGCGGCATCAAGAAGCTGTTGGCGATCGGCGTGGGCTGCCAGATCCAGGCGCTGCGCGCCGTGCAGCCCACCCTGCCGCTTGATGAGCTGTTCGTGCTGGGCCTCCCCTGCGTCGACAATGTGTCGCGCCAAGGCCTGCAGACCTTCCTTGAGAGCACGGTGAGCTCACCGGACACGGTGGTGCACTACGAGTTCATGCAGGACTTCCGCATCCACTTCCGCCACAGCGATGGGCGTGAGGAAACGGTGCCCTTCTTCGGGCTCGACACCCCCAAGCTCAAGGATGTGTTCGCCCCCAGCTGCCTCAGCTGCTTCGACTACACCAACGCCGGCGCCGATCTGGTGGTGGGCTACATGGGAGCGACATTCGGGCGCCAGTGGCTCACGGTGCGCAACCCCAAAGGCCAGCAGCTGCTCGATCTGGTGGAGGCGGAACTGGATGTGGCGCCTGTGACCAGCAGCGGCCAGCGCCAGGCTGCGGTGCAGCAGGGCATCGAGGCCTACGACAAGGCGGTGAAGCTGCCCATCTGGGTGGCCAATCTGATCGGCTTCTTCGTGGAGCGCTTCGGCCCGAAGGGCCTGGAATACGGCCGCTTCTCGATCGATTCGCACTTCACCCGTAACGCGGTGTGGCTGCGTCGCAATCATCCTGACAAGGTGGAGGAGCACATCCCGGCTTTTGCGCGCCGGATCATCAGCCGTTATCGGCTTCCTGATTGATGCGACGGGCCGGCGTTCTGCTTCATCCCACCGCTCTGCCCGGTTCGCCGGTGTGCGGCACGTTTGGAGCAACGGCACACCAGTGGCTGGATCGGCTGGCTGATCACGGCATCAAGGCCTGGCAGTTGCTACCCCTGGCCCCACCTGATTCGCTTGGATCGCCCTACAGCTCTCCCAGCAGCTTTGCGCTGAATGCCTGGCTGCTGGATGGTGAGCAGCTGGTGGTCGGTGGGCTGCTGGAACCGGCCGATCTGAACGCTTTACCCCAGGGCGGCGATCCAGGCCAGCTGGATCTGGCCCGAGCCGATCAGCGCGCCGATCGACTGGCTGCGGCTCTGTTGCAGCGTTACCCCCACTGGAGTGCCGCTCTGAAGGAGCGCTTTGCCATGTGGCGCGGCCAGCAGAGCTCCTGGTTGGTGGATCACTGCCGTTTCTGGGTGCTGCGGCGCCGCTACAACGCCCAGCCTTGGTGGCAGTGGCCAAGGCCGCTGGCGCAGCGCCAGCGTTCAGCCCTGCGGGCTTTTGATGCCGAGGCACGGGACCTGCTCCTACAGGAGGCTCTGGTGCAGTGGCAGCTGCAGGAGCAGTGGCAGGGGCTGCTGGATCACGCCCGCCAGCGCGGTATCCAGGTGATCGGCGATGTGCCGTTCTATGTCGCCCACGACAGCGCCGATGTCTGGAGCCATCGGCATCTGTTCTCAGCGGCGGCTGATGGCAGCTTGAGCCAGCAGAGCGGTGTTCCGCCCGATTATTTCTCCGCCACGGGGCAGCTCTGGGGAACCCCGGTCTATCGCTGGCCTCTGCACCGGCTCACCCGTTTTCGCTGGTGGATCAGGCGGCTGGATCGTCAGCTGAGCCTGGTGGATCTGCTGCGCCTGGATCACTTCCGCGCCTTGGAAGCCGCCTGGTGTGTGCCGGGCGGTGATCACACCGCTGAGCGCGGCAGCTGGCGGTCCTCCCCGGGTGGAAGCCTGCTGCGCCGCCTCAGCCGCCGCTACCGAGGCCGGCACCTGCCGCTGATCGCGGAAGACCTCGGCGTGATCACCCCAGCTGTGGAGGCGTTGCGTGATCGCTATGGACTGCCGGGGATGAAGATCCTCCAGTTCGCCTTCGATGGCGATTCCGAGAATCCCTATTTGCCGGCCAACTACCAAGGCAGCAACTGGTGTGTGTACACCGGCACGCATGACAACGCCACCTGCATCGGCTGGTGGCAGCAGCTCAGCGATGAGCAGCGTCAGCAGGTGGAGCAGCAGCTCGGGCCGGTGCAGGCACCGGGGTGGCAATTGCTGGAGCTGGCGCTGGCCAGCCAGGCCGATTGGGCCGTGGTGCCCCTGCAGGATCTGTTGGAGCTTGGCGATGAGGCACGCTTCAACACCCCGGGCACCAGCGAAGGCAACTGGCAGTGGCGTCTCAGGGGTGACCTGGAGGCGATCAGCGGTCCGCTCAAGGGCTTTGGGGAGCTGGCGCAGCGTTACCAGCGTTGAGCCCAGGCTGCTGCAGGGGTAGGCGGTACTGGCCCGGCTGTTTGTCGACAGGGGGCAGGGTGGTGCCGTTCCAGAGCACCTCAGCCGCTTTCGGGGTCGGGTACACGCTCAGTTCCAGAGGTGGTTCGAGCTGCCACACCAACAGGCCTCTGGCGCCGTTGAGCTGAGAACGCTGGCCGCTGTCGCTGCGCAGGTTGATGCTGCTGGCCTGGCTGAGGTTCAGCTCCAGCAACCCCAGCCTGGGTTGAGTGCCTCCGCCTTGATGGAGTTGGTTCAGGGCGTCGCGTCCCACTCCACGGCTGGCCTGTTCCAGTGGGCGCAGCTCCGGAAAGGCACCCAGCAGGGTGGTGCCGGGGGCGGCGGGTTTGCGTTGTTCGGCGGCCGGCAGCGGGGCGATCGGCCTGAGGCTGAGCAGGTTCGCAGCGGCCAGCTGGCGTTGTTGCAGGTTCAGCGCGTAGATCAATCCCAGGCAGAGCCCGCCATAGAGCAGCCCCCCCTGCCAGGTGCTGAACACATCAATCGAGCCGGGCGTGAAGCGTTTGAGCAGCCCACCGTTCTGGCCGCGGGGACCGTGCACCTGGCTCTGCGGCGGTAGTGCCACATCAAGGCTGCCGGGGGGCAGGGCCAGGTGCTGCTCGATCAGGGGCAGCATCGTGCGCAGATAGGCCCCTTCCGGCAGGCGATCACGCCAGCCCCGCTCCAGCGCTTCCAGCACCGGGGTGCTGATGCGCGTCTCCAGGGCGAGCTGACGCAGATTGAGGCCCCGCGCTTCCCGCTCCTGGCGCAGCCGCCGCCCCACGGCCAGCAGCGGATCTTCCTGGGGCAGTCCGTCAGCGTTGTCTCCGGCCCGCTGGCCGCCGCCACGCCGGAGCAAGCGGCCGAGGCTGGACAGGCGTGGGGCAAGCCTGGGCATCAAGGCCTGTTGCGCGGGTCAGGCCATTCTTGGCGATCCAGGCGCCGCCAGCGACCCTCCGGCAGGTCGCCCAGCGCGATCGATCCGATCGCCACCCGTTGCAGATCGAGCACAGGATGGCCGAGGAGCTCGGCCGTGCGTCGGATCTGTCGGTTGCGGCCCTCATACATCACCAGTTCGAGAGCGGTGGCATCGCGCTGCTGATCCAGGCGACGCAGGTGGACGGGCTGGCTCGGTTGGCCATCGAGGGGGACGCCCCGGGCCCACTGGTCGAGCACCGCCTGGCTGGGTTGGCCTCGCACCCAGATCCGATAGGTCTTGCTGTGCTGAAAGCGCGGGTGGGTGAGCTGCAGGGTGAGGGCGCCGTTGTTGCTGAGCAGCAGGGCGCCGCGGCTGTGGAAGTCGAGGCGACCGACCGGGTGCAGCCCCTGGCCGTTGGCCAGCTCGGGTGGCAGGAGATCGAGCACGATCGGCCTGCCCTCGGGGTCATGGCAGCTGCACATCACGCCAGCGGGTTTGTTGAGCAGCACGACCAGTGGTGGCTGAGCCTTGCCCAGGGGGCGTCCATCGAGGCAGATGGCATCGCGCTCCGGATCGGCCCGCTCTCCCAGCTGAGCGGTGCGACCGTTCACGCTCACCCGACCAGCGCGCAGCAGGGTCTCGGCATGGCGGCGCGAACCGAGCCCGGCGGCGGCGATCAGCTTCTGCAGCCGCTCTTCGGGCATCGCCAGGGCCTTGCTTCTCCGCATTCTGCCCAGGAAAAAGGTGATAGGTTTACGAAACGCCTGAGTTTCGTAAACCCTTCGCTGCATGCCCTCGCTTCCGGTGATCCGTTCCGAGCGCGATGCCGCTGCCCTCGCCGGCGGTACCGATCTGGTGCGCTCCTATCTGCGGGACATCGGCCGGGTGCCGCTGCTCAGCCATGAGCAGGAGATCACCCTGGGCCGTCAGGTGCAGGAGCTGATGGCGATCGAAGAGCAGCGCGAAGAGCTGCGCCTGCGCGCCGGTGGTGAAGACCCCACGGACGATCAACTGGCTGAGGCTGCAGGCATCACCCCCCAACAACTGAAGAAACGCCTGCGCAGCGGCCAGCGCGCCAAGGAGCGGATGGTGGCGGCCAACCTGCGCCTGGTGGTGAGCGTGGCGAAGAAATACTCCAAGCGGAACATGGAGCTCCTGGACCTGATTCAGGAGGGAACGATCGGCTTGGTGCGGGGTGTGGAGAAGTTCGACCCCACCCGCGGCTACAAGTTTTCCACCTATGCCTATTGGTGGATTCGCCAAGGCATCACCCGGGCGATCGCGGAGAAGAGCCGCACGATCCGGCTGCCGATCCACATCACCGAAACCCTCAACAAGCTCAAGAAAGGTCAGCGGGAACTGAGCCAGGACCTGGGCCGCACCCCAACGGTGACGGAACTGGCGGAGTTTGTGGAGTTGCCGGAGGAGGAGGTGAAGGACCTGCACTGCCGGGCCCGCCAGCCGGTGAGCCTGGAAACGAAGGTGGGCGACGGCGACGACACGGAACTGCTGGACCTGCTGGCGGCGGAGGGCACCCAGCCGGAGGAGCTGGTGGACGGCGAATGCCTGCGCAGCGACATGCGCGATCTGCTGGAGCAGCTGCCTGATCTGCAGTGCCGCGTGCTCAAGATGCGCTATGCGATCCCCTGCGCAGACGTGCCCGACCCCGATGAGCCGATGAGCCTCACCGGTATCGGTCGCATCCTCGGCATGAGCCGCGATCGCGTCCGCAACCTCGAGCGCGATGGCCTCGCCGGCCTGCGCCGCCTCAGTGAAAACGTGCAGGCCTACGTGGCCGTGTGACCTGTGGCGGGGCGTAGGTCTTGCC
>JBDKGF010000078.1:0-3428 GCA_039798305.1 Cyanobacteriota bacterium | reverse complement strand
GAAGTGCGCAACACCAGCCTGGGTAAGGCCGGTCGTCGCCGCTGGCTGGGTCGTCGCCCGCAGGTCCGAGGCAGCGTGATGAACCCCTGCGATCACCCCCACGGTGGTGGCGAGGGTCGCGCTCCGATCGGTCGCTCCGGCCCTGTCACCCCCTGGGGCAAACCGGCCCTGGGTCTCAAGACCCGCAAGCGGAACAAACCCAGCAATCGGTTTGTGCTCCGGAAACGTCGTCGCACCTCCAAGCGGAGCCGCGGCGGACGCGATTCGTGATCCAACTCACCGCTTTGCTGTTCGTTTAAACCGCTATGGGACGCTCACTCAAAAAAGGTCCGTTCATTGCTGACAGCCTTCTGCGCAAGGTTGAAAAGCAGAACGCCGCCGATGACAAGTCCGTGATCAAAACCTGGTCACGCGCTTCCACCATCCTGCCGATGATGATCGGCCACACCATTGCCGTGCACAACGGCAAGGCCCACGTGCCCGTCTACGTGACGGAGCAGATGGTGGGCCACAAGCTCGGGGAATTTGCGCCCACGCGCAACTTCCGCGGCCACATCAAGGACAAGAAAGGAGGCCGCTGAGGACATGGCTAACACCACATCCACCACTGCCCAGGCCCACGGCCGCTACATCCGCGGTTCCGTGTCCAAGGTGCGCCGGGTGCTCGATCAGATCCGCGGTCGCAGCTATCGCGACGCGCTGATCATGCTCGAGTTCATGCCCTACCGCTCCACCGGCCCGATCACCAAGGTGCTGCGCAGTGCCGTGGCCAACGCCGAGCACAACCTGGGACTCGATCCCGCTTCTCTCGTGATCTCTTCCGCCACGGCGGACATGGGTCCGGTGATGAAGCGCTATCGCCCCCGCGCCCAGGGTCGCGCCTACGCGATCCAGAAAAAGACCTGCCACATCAGCATTGCTGTGGCTCCTGCCGCCTGACCCCCGAGGACACCGATCGATGGGACACAAGATCCATCCAACCGGCCTGCGCCTGGGGATCACCCAGGAGCACCGGTCCCGCTGGTACGCCCCCAGCAAGACCTATCCGACCCTTCTTCAGGAAGATGATCGGATTCGCAAGTTCATCCACAAGAAGTACGGCGCCGCTGGCATCAGCGACGTGGTGATCGCCCGCAAGGCTGATCAGCTCGAAGTGGAACTCAAGACTGCCCGCCCCGGCGTGCTCGTTGGCCGTCAGGGCAGCGGCATCGAGGATCTGCGCAGCGGCATCCAGAAGACCATCGGTGATTCCGCCCGCCAGGTGCGGATCAACGTGGTTGAAGTGGAGCGCGTCGACGCTGACGCCTACCTGCTGGCTGAGTACATCGCCCAGCAACTGGAAAAGCGTGTCGCTTTCCGCCGCGTGATGCGCATGGCCATCCAGCGCGCCCAGCGCGCCGGCGTTCTTGGCCTCAAGCTCCAGGTGAGCGGTCGCCTCAACGGCGCTGAGATCGCCCGTACCGAATGGACTCGCGAAGGCCGCGTGCCGCTGCACACCCTCCGCGCCGACATTGATTACGCCACCAAGGTGGCCACCACCACCTACGGGGTGCTGGGAATCAAGGTGTGGGTGTTCAAGGGCGAAGTGCTGCCCGGCAACAAGGACAAGGTGCCTGTGGGTGCTGCGCCGAAGCGCCGCGCCAGCCGCCGGCCCCAACAGTTCGAAGACCGTTCGAACGAAGAGTGATCAGGAGGCCTGAACCATGCTGAGTCCAAGACGCGTCAAATTCCGTAAGCAGCAGCGCGGCCGCATGCGCGGTGTCGCCACCCGTGGCAACACCATCGCCTTCGGTGAGTTCGCTCTGCAGGCCCAAGAGTGCGGGTGGATCACCTCCCGTCAGATTGAGGCCAGCCGCCGTGCCATGACCCGCTACGTCAAGCGGGGCGGAAAGATCTGGATCCGGATCTTCCCCGACAAGCCGGTGACCATGCGCCCCGCCGAAACCCGGATGGGTTCCGGTAAGGGCAACCCCGAGTTCTGGGTGGCCGTGATCAAGCCCGGTCGCATCCTGTTCGAGATGGGCGGTGCCGACATCACCCCCGAGATCGCCAAGGAAGCCATGCGCCTGGCGCAGTACAAGCTGCCCGTGAAGACCAAGTTCCTGTCCCTGGCGGATCAGGAAGCTGCCCAGGCTGCCGAGGCGGCCACCACCGTGGAGTCCTGACCATGGCCCGTCCCGACATCGCCGAGGTGCGCAAGCTTTCCGACGGCGACATCACCACCCAGATCGACGACACCCGTCGCGAGCTGTTCACCCTTCGCTTCGAGCAGGCCACCCGCCGTCTCGAGCAACCGCACCGCTTCAAGGCCGCCCGCATCAAGCTGGCCCAGCTGCTGACGGTGCAAACGGAGCGCCAGCGCTCCGCCGCTTCCTGATCCCCTAAGTAACCGTTATGGCAACCAAGGAAAGGGTCGGCACCGTCGTCAGCGACAAGATGGATAAGACCGTGGTGGTGGCGGTGGAAAACCGCTTCCCTCACCCCATCTATCAAAAGACGGTGAGCCGCACCAAGCGCTACAAAGCGCACGACGAGGAGAACGCCTGCAAGGTGGGCGACCGCGTCCGTATCACCGAAACCCGTCCCCTCAGCCGCACCAAGCGCTGGGCCGTGGCCGAGGTGCTGAACACCAGCAGCGCCAGCTGAGGAGACCTCCCGATGATTCAACAGGAAACATTCCTCAACGTCGCTGACAACAGCGGCGCCAAGCGCATCCAGTGCATCCGTGTGCTGGGCACCAACCGTCGCTACGCCCACGTGGGCGATGTGATCGTGGCCGCCGTCAAGGACGCCATGCCCAACATGGGCGTGAAGAAGTCCGACGTGGTGAAGGCCGTTGTGGTGCGCACCAGGGCCACCCTGCGTCGCGTCAACGGCAACTCGATCCGTTTTGACGACAACGCTGCCGTGATCCTCGGCAACGACAACAACCCCAAGGGCACCCGCGTCTTCGGTCCCGTGGCGCGCGAACTGCGCGACCGCAATTTCACCAAGATTGTGTCCCTCGCTCCGGAGGTGATCTGAGATGGCGACTGCCACCCCTAAAGCCAAGCCCCAGGTGCGCACCAAGATGCGCATCAAAAAGGGTGACACCGTGCAGGTGATCAGCGGTAAGGACAAGGGCAAGACCGGCGAGGTCCTGCGCACCCTTCCCTACGAGAACCGCGTGGTGGTGCAGGGCGTGAACTTGCGCACCCGCCACGTCAAGCCCACCCAAGAGGGCGAGACCGGCCGCATCGTCACCGAGGAAGCCTCCCTGCATGCCTCCAACGTGATGCTGTATTCCACCGATAAGAAGGTGGCCAGCCGCGTCGAAATCGTGGTGGAAAAGGACGGCACCAAGAAGCGCCGCCTCAAGAAAACCGGCGAGATCATCGACTGATCTTCCTCTCTATCAACCTTGTCCGCCTTCTGACCAAGCCCAGAAG
>JBDKGF010000077.1:0-3701 GCA_039798305.1 Cyanobacteriota bacterium | reverse complement strand
CGATGAACAGCCCTGAGCCGCCCTTCAGCACCAGGGTGGAACGCTGCTTCAGCGGCGGAGCCGCCACCTACCAGCGCAGCGCCAGCCTCCAGGCCGCCGTGGCCGCCCGGCTGGCCCGGCTGGCACGCCCCCTGGCCAGCGCCCTTCCACCAGGACCTCGGGCCGATCTGGGCGCCGGCAGTGGCCTGCTCGCCCGCGCCATCGAATCGCAGCTCGGCGAGCCCCCTCTGCTACGCCGGGATGCCTGTGGGCCCCTCCTGGAGCAGGAACAGCCGCCGGGGCTTGGCCTGCAACGCCTTTGGGACCTCAACCAGGGGCTCCCGGAGGACCTGCAGGGTGCCGGGTTGCTGGCCTCGAGCTTCGCGCTGCAATGGCTGGAGCAGCCGGAGCAGCAGTTGAGCAGCTGGTGCGCAGCCCTCCGCCCCGGTGGAGCTCTGCTGTTGGCGGTGCCCTGCCGCGGCAGCTTCCAGATCTGGCATCAGACGGCCGAACAGGCCGGCATTCCCTGCACAGCCCTGCCCCTGCCCGATGCCCAGGCCTTGCTGCAGACCGCGGCCGATGCTCTGCACCTGCACCGCAAGCTGCTGCTGCACTTCAGCCGTCCCAACCACGGCGCCAGGTCTTTCCTGCACCAGATCAAAGCCATTGGCGCCCAGGCCAGCCCATCCGCCCGCCTGCAGCCGGGTGAGCTGCGGCGCCTGATCCACCACTGGCCGGGCCCGGAACACGCCATCGTGTGGGACGTGCTTGTGCTGGTGGGACAGAAACGATGACCAACCGGCTCGTGGTGTGCGGCACCGACACCGACGTGGGCAAAACCGTGGTCAGCGCCCTCCTGGTGCAGGGCCTCGGGGCCCATTACTGGAAGCCGGTGCAGTGCGGCCTCGAGGATGGCGAGGGCGATCGCGACCGGGTGCAGCGCTGGCTGGAGCTTCCGGCGGAGCGGATCATCCCGGAGGCCTACCGGCTGACGGCACCCGTCTCCCCCCACTGGGCCAGCGCCCTGGAAAGCGGTGATTCCGAACAGCCAGGCCCCCCGCTCGATCCAGAGCGGCTGCAGCTGCCGCCGCACGAGGGCCCACTGGTGGTGGAAACAGCGGGTGGCTTGTTGGTGCCGCTGCGCCTCGATCTCCTGCAGATCGAGCAGATCCAGCGCTGGCAGCTCCCGGTACTGCTGGTGGCCCGCAGCGGTCTGGGCACCCTCAACCACACACTGCTGTCTCTGGAGGCCCTGCGACAGCGGCAGATCCCGGTGGTGGGGGTACTGCTCAATGGCCCGGCCCATCCCAACAACCTCAGCACCCTTGAACAGCTGGGGGGCGTACCGATGCTTGGCTGTCTTTCCCCACTGGAAGCGATCAACCCCACCAGCCTGGGTGAGCAATGGCAGGAGCTGGAGCTCTCCCATAAGCTCCAGGCATGACACGCCCCGGCGGATGAAAGGCTCCCACGTTGCAATCAGCGCCGCCGTTGCCGCCCTCTGCGCCGGCATCCTCGTGCTGTTCACCGACATCGAGGTCTCGATGGTGCGCTGGTTCAGCTGCGGCCCCTTCTCCAGCCAGGGGGAAGAGCAGAGCGAAGTGTGCAAGCGCAAGCTCTGAGGCTTGCTGAACCGGAGCCAGATCTGATCAGTGCAAACGGCGCGCTCTGATCGGGCAGTGACCGCTGATCACCGCCACATTGTTCTCAGCCAGCGCCAGGGGCCATCCCTGCCGCAGCTGATCGTGGATCTGCTCGATCTGCAGTGCATTCCAGCCCCGGGCCTCAAGCTGCACCCGCACGGTCTGCCACTGCCCCTCGGCGAACACTTCCGTCAGGCTCCAGGCGCGGCCGGCCTGGGGTGCTGTGAGCTGCTCGGGCTGGAGGAAGCGGTTCGAGACCTGCGGCTGGCGGCGGGAGGTGCTGTTCATCGGGCGCCTCGATCGTCCTCCCATGCTGGCGGCGATCGGCACTCCTGTCAGGAGGGCTTCAGGGTCCGGCAAGAATCGCCGCTTCCACATCCGCGCGGCTGAACCCATACGGGAAGTGGCGCTCCACCGGCGCGTCAGGGGATTGCCAGCGGATACTCAGCTCCTCCACCGCCAGTTCGATCTGGGCGCTCCAGCCACCGAGCGCCAGATCCCAGAAGCAGGAATGGGGTCCATGCTGCACAGCACCCAGATCCCTGAGCCACTGTTCAAGCGCCGGCAGTGGATGGTTGTACAACGGCGCCTGAGGGGGCGGCAGGGACGACATCCGCAGCAGTGGAGGGCAGAGTCTGAGCAGTCTGCTCGCCGCCCGGCCACCAGCTGGGCTCCCGCAACAACTCGGTGCCACGGGCCCAGGCCAGACCGACACCCAGCACCAGGCTGAACACCACCGCCAGCCCCAGCAGCAACAGCGCAAACCATTCACCGCCGGAGAGCGGCCGCCGCACCGGTACCGGTTGAGGCACCGTCAGGCGGATGGGCCGCAACGGGGCGACCTCAGGCTGCAGGCTGCTGTCGTAGACCCGGCGCCGCTCAGGATCGCTCAGGGTGAGGTAGGCCAGCTGAAGCTGGCGGAACGCCTCCTCGGCCTGATCGGCCGGGAGCTCGGTGGTGTCAGGGTGGTAGCGCTTGCTCAGCCGGCGAAACGCCTGGCGCAGCTCCTGCGGCGATGCATCCGGGGCAAGCTGCAGCAGCTTGTAGTGATTGGCAGCTGCCACCAGCGGGGCACCGGGTGTGGGGGATCCTAGAGAGCAGGAGACAATGCCGCCCAAGGGGATGCCCGCTGCCACACCCGACACCGCCCTCTGGCAGGAGCTGGGCTGGCAGCCGAGCTCAGAACAGTTGCAACAGCTGTTGCAGCTCCAGGAAGAACTGCGCAGCTGGAACAGCCGCGTGAACCTCACCCGCCTGGTGGAGGGCGACGACTTCTGGATCGCCCAGGTGTTCGACAGCCTCTGGCCGCTGCGGCAGGTGCTGATCGAGCAAGCCCAGGCGCCGCTGCGCTGCATCGATGTGGGCACGGGCGGAGGCTTTCCGGGGCTGGCGGTGGCGATTGCCCTGCCGCAGGCGCAGCTCACCCTGGTGGATTCGGTGGGGCGCAAAACCCAGGCCGTGCAGGCGATGGCCGCGGCCCTGGGCTTGGCGGATCGGGTGCAACTGCGCTGCGAGCGGGTGGAACTCACCGGCCGCCATGGCCAATGCCGCGGCCAGTTCGATCTGGCCATGGCGCGCGCCGTGGCTGCCGCACCGGTGGTGGCGGAATATCTGGTGCCCCTGCTGAAGCCCGGCGGCCAGGCTCTGCTCTACCGCGGCCAGTGGACCAGCGCCGACCAAAGCGACCTGGAGCGCGCCCTGCAACTGCTGCGAGCTGAGATCCTGCGCAGCGAGCAGCGGGAGCTGCCCGCCGGCCGGGGCCAGCGCACCGCCCTGTTCGTTGCCGCCAACGCCGCTTGCCCCAAAGGCTATCCCCGCGCCGTAGGCATCCCCAGCAAATTTCCCCTCGGCCAGAGCAGCGGGGCGGATTGAGGCGGATTCAGCTGGCCATCAGCCGGCGCGCGGCCGTACCGCCCACCCGCTGGCGCAGATCCCGGAGCAACTGCGGAATCTGATCGGCCCAGGGGCTGGCGGCCAGCACCTGCTTCAGCTCGGCTTCGCTCACGCTGTGATCGAGGGCATCGGCGTTGGCACCGGGAAACCAATGGCTGCCGGCCCCCAGCAACCCGTAGCGGGCTT
>JBDKGF010000076.1:0-3027 GCA_039798305.1 Cyanobacteriota bacterium | reverse complement strand
GGCCATCAGGCGCTCCAGCAGAGCCATGGCCCCTCAGGTGATCTTCTTAGAGTTTGCCCACCGTGTGACGCGCCACCTGTGTTGAGCAGCCCCGCCCATCGCTACGACCCGGGGGCTGATCTGCGCTGGCTGCTGCTGCGCCCATGGCTCCTGATCAGCCGACTGGTGGTGCTGCTCAGTCAGCTGCTGGGGCTCGCCCTGGTGTTGGCGGTGCAGAGCGGCAGCCGCGACCCGAAGGTGCAGCAGCGGCTGGGCCAGCGGATCTTCACCACACTCACCAACCTCGGGCCCTGCTTCATCAAGCTCGGCCAGGCCCTGTCCACCCGCCCCGATCTGGTTCGGAGGGACTGGCTCGATGAGCTCACCAAGCTGCAGGACAACCTCCCCGCCTTCCCCCACGCCATCGCGCTGCAGACGATCGAGGAGGAGCTGGGGGCTCCGGTGGAGCAGCTGTTTGAAGAATTCCCTGACCACCCCGTGGCTGCCGCCAGCCTCGGCCAGGTGTACCGCGCCAAACCCGTGGGCGGCTCCTGGGTGGCGGTGAAGGTGCAGCGGCCCCGGCTCACCCAGCAACTGCGCCGCGACATGGTGCTGATCCGGATGATGGGGGTCGTGGCCGCACCGCTGCTGCCGCTGAATCTGGGCTTCGGCCTCGGCGAAATCATCGATGAATTCGGCCGCTCGCTGTTCGAAGAGATCGACTACCGCCGCGAAGCAGACAACGCCGAACGCTTCGGGCGGCTGTTTGCCAACAATCCGGCGGTGATCGTGCCGCGGGTGGACCGCAGCCTGTCGGCCCAGCGGGTGATCACCACCACCTGGATCAACGGCACCAAGCTGCAGCAACGCCAGGAGCTGGAAGCCCAGCGCCTCGATCCGGCCTCACTGATCCGCACCGGTGTGATTTCGGGCCTGCAGCAACTGCTGGAGTTCGGCTACTTCCATGCCGATCCCCACCCCGGCAACCTGTTCGCCCTGCCGGGCAAAACCGGAGCCCTGGGCCATCTGGCCTACGTGGACTTCGGAATGATGGATTCGATCAGCGACAGCGACCGGCTCACCCTCACCGGCGCCGTCGTGCACCTGATCAATCGCGACTTCGCTGCCCTGGCTCAGGACTTTGTGGCTCTGGGCTTTCTCAACCCCAACACCAACCTGGCGCCGATCGTGCCGGCCCTGGAAGAAGTGCTCGGCGGCGCCCTGGGCGACAACGTGGGTTCCTTCAACTTCAAGGCGATCACCGATCGCTTCTCGGAGCTGATGTACGCCTATCCCTTCCGCGTGCCGGCCCGTTTCGCCCTGATCATCCGGGCGGTGGTGAGCCAGGAGGGTCTGGCCCTGCGGCTCGATCCCAGCTTCCGGATCATCCGCGTGGCCTATCCGTATGTGGCCAAGCGGCTGCTGGCGGGCGACACCGCGGAGATGCGCGAAAAGTTGCTGGAGGTGCTGTTTGACAGCGAAGGGCGCCTGCAGCTGGAGCGGCTGGAGAGCCTGCTGGCTGTGGTGGAGAACGATGAAAGCGCCGTGGGCGCCGAACTGCTCCCAGTGGCCGGCGCCGGCCTGAAGCTGCTGCTGGGCCAGGAGGGCCGCAGCATCCGCGAACGCTTGCTGCTCACTCTGGTGCGCGACGACCGGCTCAACACCGAGGATCTGCGCGGTCTGCTGGAGCTTGTGGGCCGCACCTTCGCGCCCCAGCGCATGGTGCGGCGCCTGCGCGATCAGCTGTTCACCCGGCTCAATCCCCTGGCCGCTTAGGGTCGGCGCCACCTGAACGCACCGCGATGTCTCTGGCCCCGATCAACCTGAGCGAAGCCGCCCAGGACCTGGCCAGCGGCGACTACGGCGACCTGGATGCCCAGGAGATCCTGCTGGAGTTCGCTCCCTATCTCCAGCCGCCCTACGTGCTGGCGGGTGTGGGCCTGGCGATGGGCGTGCTCTGCGGCCTCACCTTCGCCCGTTTGGTGCAAGACAAGCTGAACGGCTGGAAGCAAGACCGCCTGGCTCTGCTTCCGCTGGGCTGCTTCGAGACCAACCTCAGCTACACCGGCATCGTGCTCGGTATCACCCTGTTCATCGGGGGCAGCCTGCAGGTGTTCGGCTTCGCCGCCGGTGCTGCCCTGCTGGTGGCGCTGCTGCTGTCGCTGGCCACGGCCGGCGCCCTCTGGGTGCAGCTGGAGCGCCTGATGCTGCAGGTGGAGAACGGCACCTTCAGCGCCGTGGACTTCGACAACTTTGATCAGTTCTTCTAAGGCTCAGGCCGCCAGGTAGGCGCCCATCTGCTGGGACAGCCGGCGCATCTCTTCATGGGCCCGGCGCTCGAGGCTCCTGGCGCGGTCGCGGCTCATCTCGAGTTCGCGGGCGATGGAGCTGAGGCTCATCGGCTCCTCAAAGCCGATGCCATAGCGCATCTTCAGCACACGACCTTGCAGCTCAGGCAGCTGATCGAGCAGATCGCGCATGTCGCTGCGCAGGCACTCCCCATCCACCAGCTCCTCAGGCTGCGTGCCCTCAGCTGCCAGCAGATCCAGCAATTCGGTGTCGTCGCCGTCGCCCACCTTGGTTTCCAGGCTGACCGGCTGGCGGGCGCGGCAGAGCAGATCCTTCACCTCCTCCTCCGGCAGCTCCACAAACTCCGCCAGTTCCGTCACCGTGGGGGTGCGGCCCAGCTCCTGGCTCAGTTCGAGCTGGCCCTTCTTGAGCTTATTCAGCGTTTCGGTGATGTGGATCGGCAGGCGGATCGTGCGGCTCTTCTCGGCGATCGCCCGCGTGATCCCCTGGCGGATCCACCAATAGGCATAGGTGGAAAACTTGTAGCCGCGGGTGGGATCGAACTTCTCCACGCCCCGCACCAGGCCGATCGTTCCCTCCTGGATCAGGTCCAGGAGTTCCATATTCCGCTTGGTGTATTTCTTCGCGACGCTCACCACCAGCCGCAGGTTGGCCGCCACCATCCGCTCCTTGGCGCGTTGGCCGCTACGCAGGCGCTTTTTGAGCTGCTGGGGGGTGAGCTGAGCGGCCTGGGCCAGC
>JBDKGF010000075.1:0-6730 GCA_039798305.1 Cyanobacteriota bacterium | reverse complement strand
TGCGCGAGCAGATCACGCTCGATCTCTACATCGTGCGCAACATCGCCGCCTGGCTCAACCGCAACATCGGCCTGATCCGCTCCGATCTGGTGGCCCTGATCGATGAGCTGGGCAAGCGGGTATTCGAGGAGATGGACTACTGCAATGAGGCGTCGAACGCGGAGCGTTTCGCCGAGCTGCACGCCCACAACCCCCGCATCGCCGTTCCCCGCATCCACCGCCACGCCACAGCCCGGCGCGTGCTCACGATGGAGTGGATCGATGGGGTGAAGCTCACCAATCTCGAGGCGGTGCGCGAGCTCGGCATCGACCCCGATGACATGGTGAGCGTGGGGGTGAACTGCTCGCTCCAGCAGTTGCTCGAGCACGGCTTCTTCCACGCCGATCCCCACCCCGGCAACCTCCTGGCTCTCTCCGATGGCCGGCTGGCCTATCTGGATTTCGGGATGATGAGCACCGTGAGCCGCGAGAGCCGCACGGGACTGATCCAGGCGGTGGTGCACCTGGTGAACCGCAACTTCGGCAAGCTCTCCAAAGACTTCGTGAGCCTCGGCTTCCTGGCGGAAGACGTGAATCTCGAGCCAATCGTGCCGGCGTTTGAGCAGGTGTTCGGCCAGGCCCTGGAAATGGGGGTGAGCCGGATGGATTTCAAGGCCGTCACCGACGACCTCAGCGGCGTGATGTACCGGTTCCCCTTCCAGGTGCCGCCCTACTACGCGCTAATCATCCGCTCGCTGGTGACGCTTGAAGGCATCGCCCTGAGCGTGGACCCCAACTTCAAGATCCTCGGCGCCGCCTATCCCTACTTCGCGCGCCGGCTGATGGAAGATCCCGATCCGCAGCTGCGCAACAGCCTCAAGGAGATGCTGTTCGACGGCGAGATCTTCCGCTGGCAGCGGCTCGACAACCTGATCAGCAGCGCCGCAAGCGGGAGCCAGCTCGATCTCGATGGCCTGCTGGATCAGGTGCTCGATTTCCTCTTCTCTCCCAACGCCGGGATGTTGCGCGGTCAGCTGGTGGAAGCGGCCGTGAATCAGATGGATGCCCTGGGTTGGCAGACCACCCTGCGGATCACCCAGCGGCTGCCACGGCTGCTGCGGCCGCCCGGCCTGCGCGATGCCCTGCCGATGAGCGCCAACGACGCTGAGCTGCTGTCACTGGAGCCGATCCAACGGCTGGTGGCCATCCTGCGCCAACTGCCCGGCTTCGATCCGCAACTGCTGCTCAAGCGGGTGCCGCGGCTGCTGCAGGAAACGGAGCTGCGTCGCATGGGCGCTGAGCTGGCCCGGGGCCTGGCGGAGCGGGGTGTGGTGCACCTGGTGCGCGATGTGTTGGTGGGCGCTGATCTGCAGCGGAAGCCGGCCTAGGGTCTGGCGAACCAAGCGCCTTCTGCCATGCCCACCAGCAAGCGTCAGCGCCTCACCGCTGCTGTGCTGAGTCTGGGCTTGATCGGAAGCAGCCCCGCCGCCATCGCCGCCGAGAACGTGGTGTTCGTGACCGGGGCCTTCCGGCGCTCGATCGCCGTGACGGATCTGGAATTTCTGGCCGAGACCGGCCAGGCGCGGGGCCTGATGGCGGATGTGCTCACCATCGCCAAACAGAAGCCCGAAGAGGTGAGCAAGCTGCTGAAAGCAGAGCTGTCGATCCCGCTCCTGCTTACCAGTCGGCTGCTGAGCACGCGCCTGGGCGAGGCCCTCTTGGCTCGGATCGCTCAGATCGTCTACCCGCTCTATGCCAAGCGGTCGGGCATCCCGGCGCTGCGGGCGGGCGTGATCAATGCCCTGGTGGCTACCGACGGCAAGCTCAGCGCCATCAGCTTCCTCAAGGCCTACCCGGTGGATGAGATGGAAGTCAGCATCCCGGCCCTGCTGGCGGTGCTTCAGAAAGCGAAATCGGTGAGCGAGCTGATCCAGTTCTTCATGGAGTCGCCACTCGATGGCCTGCGGGGCAGCGCGGGCAGCCCCGCCGCCGGCAGCGAGCAGCCAGCGAAACCCGCCCCGTAGATTCGGCTTCAGACCGTCCCTGCTGCCCGTGGCCCTGTTGTCCTCCCTTCGCCGGCGCCTGGGACACACCCGCCCGGCCATGCAGGACTGGCCGGGGCTGATCGAGGGCTACCGCAAGTGGTTACCGGTGAGCGACAAAACGCCGGTGATCACGCTGCGTGAGGGTGCCACCCCGCTGATCCCGGCACCGGTGATCGCCGAGCGCATCGGCAAGGGTGTGAAGGTGTTTCTCAAATACGACGGCCTCAACCCCACCGGCTCCTTCAAGGACCGGGGCATGACCATGGCCATTTCCAAAGCCAAGGAAGCGGGCTCCGAGGCCGTGATCTGCGCCAGCACCGGCAACACCTCGGCCGCCGCCGCCGCCTACGCCCGCCGGGGCGGCATGCGCGCGTTCGTGCTGATTCCCGATGGCTACGTGGCCCAGGGCAAGCTCGCCCAGGCCCTGCTCTACGGCGCTGAGGTGCTGGCGGTGAAGGGCAACTTCGACCGCGCCCTGGCGATCGTGCAGGAGGTGGCGAACCAATACCCGATCACCCTGGTGAATTCGGTGAACCCCTACCGCCTGCAGGGCCAGAAAACGGCGGCCTTCGAGGTGGTGGATGCCCTGGGCGAAGCCCCCGACTGGCTCTGCATCCCCGTGGGCAACGCCGGCAACATCAGCGCCTACTGGATGGGGTTCAACGAATACAAGGCCGCCGGCCACAGCCGCCGTCTGCCGCGAATGATGGGCTTCCAGGCCGCAGGCTCAGCGCCGCTGGTGCTCGGCCACACCGTGGAGCAGCCCGACACCATCGCCACCGCCATCCGCATCGGCAACCCGGTGAACAGGGAACGGGCCCTGAAGGCCCGGGCCGAGAGCAACGGCGATTTCATGGCCGTCACCGACGCCGAGATCATCGAGGCCTACAAGCTGCTGGGCAGCGGCGAGGGGGTGTTCTGCGAGCCCGCCAGCGCCGCCTCAGTGGCCGGCCTGATCAAGCGCCGTGAGGAGGTTCCTGCGGGCGCCACCGTGGTGTGTGTACTCACCGGCAACGGCCTGAAGGATCCCACCACGGCGATCGAGCACAACGATTCCAAGTTCCATACCGGCCTGGAACCCGATACAGCCACCGTGGCCCGTGTGATGGGCTTCTAGCCAGACACGAGCGCGGCTGCGCTTCAGGCTCATCACCACCCACCCGCCGGGCGAACCGGCGGGTTTTTTTGTGCGCTTTGAGACCAGCCAGCAGGCAACCACCTGGAAAAGCGTCTGTCCACAACCTGAGGAAAACAGGCCGTGACACCACTGGAAAACCTGAGCGAACAAACGCCGTCTGATTCGATCGATTTTCCGCAACTCCGGGAATCAGCGGAAAACCTTCGATCGCCAGCGAGTTCACAACAGGATTCACCAGGGTTGTGGAAACAAGATCCTTTGCGGTGCAAGGGTTTTGGGTGGTTGTCCTGGGTTTCCCCACCATCTACGACTACGGATTTGGATTTTTTGTTTTTAAAGCCTTTGATCCGTTAGACGTCGGGTTGGGGAGAAGTGGGGAAACCGTTCGCTGGCCCCGTTGCACTTCCCACCGCGTTGTGGAAGCGTGGAGACCGCTTAGCCCCTGCCATGAAGCTGGTCTGCTCCCAGGCCGAACTCAACGCCAGCCTTCAGCTGGTCAGCCGTGCCGTGGCAGGGCGGCCCACCCACCCGGTACTGGCCAACGTGTTGATCACCGCCGATGCCGGCACGGGCCGGCTCAGCCTCACCGGTTTTGATCTGAGCCTGGGTATCCAGACCAGCCTCAGCGCATCGGTGCACAGCAGCGGCGCCATCACCCTGCCGGCGCGTCTGTTCGGTGAAATCGTGGCGCGTATGCCTGCCGACAGCCCGATCAGCCTGAGCTGTGATGAAGGGGGTGAGCAGGTGGAACTCACCAGTGCCTCCGGCAGCTACCAGATGCGCGGGATGCCTGCGGAAGACTTCCCGGAGCTGCCCCTTGCCCAGGCCGCCACACCGATCAAGCTGGATCCGGAGGTGCTGATCAAGGGCCTGCGCGCGACCTTGTTCGCCAGCAGCAGCGATGAAGCCAAGCAACTGCTCACCGGTGTGCACCTCGGCCTTGATGCCGAAGGCCTGGAGTGCGCCGCCACTGATGGGCACCGGCTCGCGGTGCTGCGTCTGCAGAACAGTGCCGATGGCGAAGCCGATCTGGATGTGACGGTGCCGGCGCGGTCGTTGCGGGAGCTCGAGCGCCTGCTCTCCAGCCGCGGCGGCAGCGATCCGGTGAGCCTGTTCTGCGACCGCGGCCAGGTGGTCTTCCAGTGGGCCGATCAGGTGCTCACCAGCCGCAGCCTGGATGGCACTTATCCCAACTACCGCCAGCTGATCCCCGAGAGCTTTGCCCGCAGTCTCAAGCTGGATCGCAAGGGGCTGCTCGGGGCTCTAGAGCGCGTGGCTGTGCTGGCGGATCAGCACAACAACGTGGTGAAGATCACCAGCGATCCCGTTGCTGGCCAGTTGGCCATTAGCGCCGATGCCCAGGACGTGGGCAGTGGATCCGAAGCGATCGCCGCCGATGTGAGTGGCGACGCGATTCAGATTGCGTTCAACGTGCGCTACGTGCTGGAGGGCCTCAAGGCGATGAGCGCCGAGCGCGTCGAACTGCGCTGCAATGCCCCCACCACGCCGGTGGTGCTCGCACCTCAGGATGATTCAGCCTTCACCTATCTGGTGATGCCCGTCCAGATCCGCCAGTGAGCCTGCCGGAGCAACTGCTGCTGAGTGATCTGCTGCGCCGCCGGGTGCGTTGCGATCAGGGGATCGACCATGGAGCCGGTGCCTGCGCCTGGATGCATCCGCCGGTGCATCGCCTGTTGGGCTGGATCAGCAAGCCTTCCGCCTTTGGTGATCGCCGTCAGGCCTGGCGCCTCGATCAGCTGCGCGGTCTCAGTGAGCTGGAAGCCCTCGTGAAGGGCCCCGGTGCCGAGACCGATCAGCTCACCGTGGATCGCCTACCCACCTTGATCGAAGCAGCGTTGCTCGATCGTCACGGCGAAGTGATCGGCACTGTCGCTGATGCCGCGGTTGAACTCCGCACGGGCCGCATCGTGCACTACCTCGTGGCCCGCAGTGATCCGCGCCTGCCCGGTAGCAGTCGCTGGCGTCTGAGCCCTGAGCGCATCAACGATCAGCAACCCGGCCAGGTGTTCACGGGGTTGAGTGGTCTGGATGATCTCCCGCTGGCCCGGGCCAGTGTGCGCCAGGAATTTCTGCGCCGTGGCCGCCGCTGGCGCGACCAGCTGCAGGAGGAAACCGGGCGCCTGCGCGATCAGTTCCAGCAGGCCGGCGATCGCTTCGAGGAGCGGCTGGAGGGCTGGTTGGAGGAGGAGCAAGCAGAGCCTGTTCAAGAGCCTGAGCGCTGGCCTGCTCGCAAGCGTTCGGATCCCCGGGAAAGCTGGGATGACTGGGATGAGGAGATCAAGGCAGCTCCGAGCCAGCGCGATGCCGATCCCTGGCTGTAGTTCTTCCTCAGTTCAGTCTGGTGCAACCGCGTCAACTCCGTACGCTTTGTACAGAATGATGGAGTTCTCTTGTGGGCCATATGGTTTAGCTTGAGTTCAGGCCTCGGAGGTAGGTGTTCCATGTGTTACCAGTGTTTTCTGGCTGGCGGGAACAGTCTTGCTCTGGGTGCATCGCATCGTTTAGGTGAGCCGAGCCTGCGCTCGATTCCGGTTGAGCAACTGATTGCATCGGATTTCGAGAGCTTCACCAAGCAGCAGGTGCTCACGGATGGTGTGCTGGACCTCTATCTGCATCAACCTGCGGGCCCGGTGACGGTGAATGGGGGTGGCTATGGCGTGCAGACCATTCAGACCGTGGCGGTCGATGAGGCTTTTGCCGTCTTCTTCCGGAATGCCGTAGAACAGCTCGATGCTGAGATTGATCTGGATTTTCGCTTTGTTGATTCCCCAGAGGCTGCGGACATCCGTTTTTATCTCGATAGTGAGATCGCCCTCGGTGATGGCGGACTCACTCTGGGTATCGCCCTGACGAATGACACTCCTCAGCAGAAATTCTGGGAGATCATGCTCAATACGCCGGCATTTGAAGGTGATATCGACTATCTCTATTACGCAGCTCTGCATGAGCTGCTCCATGCCCTTGGCGGTGAGCATCCCTTCGATGACTCGGATGGTGATGTGTTTGTGAGCAGCAATTCCTCCCGCAGCGCCTATCCGGAGGAAACGTTGCTGGCCTATCGCTCTCCTCAGGGTGAGAGCTGGCCCACCTGGTTCACCTTCAATGATCTGGTCGCTCTCAGGGCGATCTGGGGTTCCGAATCGGGCAATGGGGTCAGCACCAGAGCTGCCGACCCCATGGGTGATCGCCTGATCGGCACTGCTTTCAACGATGTGCTCACCGGTGGCATCGGTCCGGATCTGTTGCGCGGTGAGCTGGGCAACGATGTGCTCACCGGCGGCGGTGGTGCAGATGAACTCTGGGGGGGGAAGGGCAGCAATCAGTTCTTCAGCGCCAGCGATGGTCAGCAGGATTGGTTGCTGATCAGTCGGGATGGTTCCAGTCGCCTCCGCCGCACTGCAGGCACCGTGGACGACATCGCAGAACTGGGAGCGGAGGACCGTATCGGCGTTCTTGGTGCCAGAACCAACAGGCTGCGCTTCGAGAGCACCAAGCTCCAAAGCCAGGCCTACGGTCTGCTCGAAGGCACCGGGATCTACGTGGGCAA
>JBDKGF010000074.1:0-4707 GCA_039798305.1 Cyanobacteriota bacterium | reverse complement strand
CCTGGAATTTGAGCGCCGCACGCCTGAAGCGCGTGTGAATGCCCGTGAGGACGCTGTGGCGGAGTGGTTCTGAGCCTTGGGCTGTGTGCTGAGGGGTGAATCCCTCAGCCCACGTTCACCGTCTGGGCGATGCGCTGGAACATGTACCCCATGCCCCGGGCGGTGAGGATCAGCTCGGGATTCTCCGGATCGTGTTCCAGCTTGGCGCGCAGGCGTGAGATGTGCACGTCCACCACCCGGCTGTCCGAGGAGCGTTCCGGCTTGTAGCCCCACACCTTCTCCAGCATGTCGAGACGGCTGATCGGTTCGCCCGAGCGGCTGATCAGCAGTTCCAGCAGGTTGAATTCCATCCCGGTGAGCCGGATGCGTTCGTCGGCCCGGAACGCTTGCCTCCGGTTGAAGTCCACACTCAGATCACCCACCACCACAACGTTGGCGGCTGATCCGCCAGCGCCGCCACCGCCTCCCTGCCCCGTACTGGCTCGCCGCATCACACAGCGAATGCGCGCCTCCAGTTCCTTCGGGCTGAAGGGCTTCACCATGTAATCGTCGGCGCCCAGCTGCAGGCCCGTGATCCGATCCGCCACATCGCCCAGGGCGGTGAGCAGGATGATCGGCACCTCTGACTGAGCCCGGATCCGCTCCACCACCGCGAAGCCATCCAGCTCCGGCATCATCACGTCGAGCACCACCAGGTCGGGCTCTGAGCCTCGGAACAGCTCGAGTGCTTCGGCGCCGTTGCAGGCCATGAGCACCTCGTGACCCTGCATGGTCAGGCGGGTTTCGAGGATGCGGCGGATGTTCGCCTCATCGTCAGCCACCAGGATCTTCAGTCCCTCGGGGCGGGTTCCCTCACCGCTCTGATGCATCGTGCTCACGTCCTCTGCTGGCAGTTTCACTGCCAATCGGGCCCGATTCACGCGTAGAGCCTCGCTTTCGGGGCGACTGTTACAAGGCCCGGCAGAACGCTTTGCTGTCGTCGGCAGCACCCCCAATCCCCTCGATCCTGTCCAGACTCCACTCAGGACTGAGAGGGGATAGGCATGCAGGATGTGGTGTTTGAGCTGCTCAGCGATCAACCGGGGCGGCTTGTGGCAGCGGCCCGCCAGCTCCATCTGCAGATCAGTGCCACCAACCTTGAAGAGCTGCAGCATGAAGCCAGGGAAGCGCTGATCAGCCATTTCGGCCCCAGTCATGTGGCCTACCGCGTCCGTCTGCGCCGTCCGGTGCGCCATGGACTGCAACCGGGCCAGGCTCAGTTTGCGAGAGGTTGCGCGCCTGCTGCAGCACCCCTGAAGCGGTGCTAATCAGCGTTTGCCCCCTGATGCACAGGTCATGAATGTGCTGCTGTTTGCTTCGGCCGTTGCTCCAAAAGGTCTGCCGGTGATTCTCCCCGCCCTGGCCGGTGCAGGGATTCTGATCGCCCTCTCGCAGCTGTTTGTTCCCAAGACCTGAGGGCCGCTCTGTGCGTTGACGTGGGCGGGAGTGCGGCCGTTTTCGGCTGATCGGGTCACAATGGCCCCATTTGAGGGTGCAGGCTGTGGCTCAGCCGGATCTGGTGCCGCTCTCCCAGCTCGAGCACGACCTGGGCATCAGCCGGGTTGATCTGTTGCTGTTGCTGCGCCGGCTCGGGATTCAGCCGATCCGGCGCGGCATGCGCACCCTGCTCAGCGCTGACCAGGCGGAGCAGTTGATCAGCCACGTGGGCAGCGGCGCTGCGCTGGAGCCGATCACGGCCGAGCTGGTGTTCGATGAACCGGGCCAGGACAATCTGCCGGTGCCGGTGGGTGACAGCTGGGGTGAAGCCGCCCGCTATGCCCAGCTGCGGCTGCTGCGGGAGCGGTTGGAGATTCTGGAGATGCTGATGCGCAGCGGCATCGAGCTCGACAGCCGTCAGCTCTGTGATCTGCTGGAGATGCGCCGCTTGCCCGCAGCCCAGCCCCTGGAGGATGGCGCGATGGGCTTCATCCGTCTGGGTCTGCAGTTTTCCCGAAGTCCGCGGTTGGGTCAGCGCAGCAGCTGGCGGATCAGTCGGGCCTGATCGGCATGTCTTCGCATCCGGTTGCCTTTGACGATCTGGCTCGAGGCCTGCGGGCCCTGCTGTTTGGGGCCAGCGCAATGGTGGTGGGTCTGCTGATCCAGCTGCATCCAGCCGAGGCGCTCACTCTTGCGATCCTGGTCACCATGCTCGTGGATCTGTCGCGCCTGGTGCGTATGTCGCTGCGGCTGGATGCCGAACGCACCCGTCAGATCTTCTCCACCTGGCAGCCCAATGGTGCGAAGTTGTTGCGCCGCACGGTGTTTCTCGCCTTTCTGAGTGTGCTGGTGCTCAGCTTCTGCGTGCACGATGTGAAGGCGGGGCAGGGTGTGATGCCGGCTCCGTTGCGCATCAGTTTGTTCTTCGCGGCGCTGTTCACCACCTGGCTGGAGCTGCATCTGAGCTTCGCGGTGTATTACGCCAAGGTGTACTTCGCCAGCAATCCCCAGCCTGCGGCGGATGGGGGTGAGCCACAGATTTTTATTTTCCCCGGCAAGGACGAGCCGCTGTTCACCGATTTCCTGTATGTG
Organism: Cyanobacteriota bacterium; assembly: GCA_039798305.1. Classification (GTDB taxonomy): domain Bacteria; phylum Cyanobacteriota; class Cyanobacteriia; order PCC-6307; family Cyanobiaceae; genus Vulcanococcus. The sequence continues at coordinate 2,139 of JBDKGF010000074.1, read as the reverse complement.
GCCTATTCGGTAGCGCTCACCTTTGCGATGAGCGATGTGGATCTGGAGGATGGCTTCGCCAGGCGGATCGTGCTGCTGCAGGCGATTGTGAGCTTTCTCTTCTATTCCACAATCTTCAGCATGGTGACCAACCTGATGGTCAGCTGACGCTTCCCCGGGTGTGACTGCGGAAGCTGTTGATGCTGCGCAGCTCAGCCAGCAGGAGTGGGATATCGGCGAGAAGCACGGTTTGCAGAGGGCTGATCGAGAGCCCCGCCGTTGCCACCGACGACAACAGATGGGTGAGCCCGATCATCAAGGCATTGCCATCGGCGGTGCGCTTCAGGCTGCGGCTCAGCACCACCAGTCGCGGGAGCCATTGCGGATCTCGGCTCAGGCTGAGATCGCAGAGCTTGTTGGTGAGCATGCCGGCTTCATCGAAATCGAGCCCAATCGCCACATCCGCCCTGGCCAGAGCCGGGATGTCGTGGATCACATCACCCAGATAACCGACGCGTTCACCACGGGCCTGGTAGCTCTCCACCTGCTGCAGGCGCTGTTGGGCTTCGTTGGAGGCATCCACGGCGTCGCCCACCAACTCCACGGCAAGACCCAGGTGCTCGAGTTGCCGGTGCACCTCCGCCCAGCTCTCATCATCCCTGCGCTGCAGGATCACCCAGCCCAGGCATCGCTCGCCCTCACGGAATTCCAGCGGTGCCACCGTCATGGCACCGCTTCGCTCGGTGTCTTTCTGCCCGCCTCCTTGCACCACGGTCAACTGGCGACCGTTCTGAAGTTCCACCTGCCAGCCCTCCTGGTTGAGGTCGTGGAGCTCCAGATGCTTCACCGAGATCGGATCCGACACGTTTTCCAGCTGGATGTTCCAGATCGGCATGGTGTTGTCCTGCACCAACCATTGCTGCAAACCGGCCAGGATCCGCACCAACTCGCCGCGCTGCAGGGAACTGCCTGGCGGGAGCTCTTCCCGCAGCTCCAGCCGATGCAGCCGCTCGGCGCAGCTGCGGCTCACCAGCAGCCTCTCGATGCGTCCGAGTTCCAGGAACACCGTCGGGTTGGCGATGGTGATTCCGTGCAGCCGCAGCTCAGCGGCAGCGGCCAGGCGATTGGCATCGCGACTGGTTTCCCAGTCGTTGATCGGATTGAACTGGAAGGCGGCCAGGGCCCGCTCGCTCGCACCATGCAGAGCCCAGAAGCTGCCAAGGGCGAACAGCAGTGGATTGAGAATGCGCTGGCCAGCCTGCCAACCCTCATCCTTCTCAGGATCCTGACGGCTCGCGGGCAGTTGGAACAGCGGGCTGTCACGGAAGGCCTGCAGCACCTCCAGTTCAGCGGTTCCGCACAGCACCAGGCAGCCCGGCTCCAGCCGATCGTTCTGCCGGTATTGATGGGGGTGCCAGTCGCCGGTGAGCTGGCGGTTGATCGCCACCAGCGATCCGTTCACGATGCGGCAGGGTATGAACACCAGATCGCCGGCCTTGAGCTGGATCCGCTCGCCCTGGTGGAGCTCCCCGATCGGTTTGTCGAGCCCTTCCGGGGTTGCGGTGCGCACCCGTTCCTGCTCGGCCAGCCGGCTGATCAGATCGCGGTAATCGGCGCGGTTCAGCGCGGGGTGAGTTCTGTCGCGCAGAAGGCTGCTGCCGTCGTCGAGGGCCAGATCCGTCAGCGCTTCCTGCGGCAGCCCCTGCTGCAGCAGTACGGCGCTGAAACCCAGATCGAGGGCCTCCACCGGGAGCCTGCGCTCGCGCCGCACCGTGTGGATCAGCTCCAGCAGCACCGGCAGCATCAGCACAGCGGTGGCTCCCTGCAGGGCGATCAGCGGCAGACCCACCAGCCAGTCGAGGCCGAGCAGCCCGGCGCAGAGGGCGGCATGGCGCAGGCTCTGCTGCCCCCGCCTGTCGCCCTGGTTCAGCTCCTGCAGAGCGGTGAAGCCATGCGGGAGCGTGAGCGCCAGCTGCAGCAGAGGTTGGAGTTCGGCACGCCGCCTGGTCGGGAACTGAAGGGTCAGACAGCCGGCGATCGGGTTGATCCGGAAGCCCTCCAGCCAGTGGCAAGCGGTGAGCACGGTGCGGCAGTGGCGCCGCAGCAGCTCGGAGTCGTGGAGCTCACGGCAGCGCAGCCTGAGCCGGCCCGGCAGCTCAC
>JBDKGF010000073.1:0-10722 GCA_039798305.1 Cyanobacteriota bacterium | reverse complement strand
CGTAATCGAGTTGGCGGCGGCCCGAATCCCAGCGCTGGAAGAAGGCCTCCACGGCGGCGAGATCCGGCAGCAGTGCAGCGTTGGGATTCACCTTGAAGCCGGCGGCCTTCAGCCACTGCAGGGAGTCCCACTGGCTGGAGGGCAGCGGTGCGTCTGCGCCGGAGGCTTGCCAGCTCGGGGGCAGATGCAGCGTGTAGGCGAAGAAATCCAGGCGACGGGCCGCCACCACCTTGGGATCGAGCTGGCGCAGGGTGCCGGCGCAGGCATTGCGGGGGTTGGCGAACAGGGCTTCACCCCGTGCCTCCCGCTCCGCATTGATCGCAGCGAAGGTGCCATCGGGGATGAAGGCCTCCCCGCGCACTTCCATCCATTCGGGTGGGTTGGCGAGCTGCAGCCGTAGCGGCACCGATCCGATGGTGCGCACGTTGGCGGTGATCTCCTCGCCCTGTTCGCCGTCGCCGCGGGTGGCAGCCCGCACCAGCACGCCGTGTTCGTAGCTGAGCGCCAGGGCATTGCCGTCGATCTTGAGCTCGCCCACCATCGGCAGCGCCGTGGCGGGTTCACGGTCGAGCACCTTGAGCAGCCGCCCGTACCAGGCCTCCAGCTCCTCGATGTTGAAGGCGTTGTCGAGGCTGAGCAGGCCGATGCGATGGCGCACGCTCTGGAAGCCCTGAGCTGGCGCCCCTCCCACGCGCTGGGTGGGGCTGTCCGCCGCGATCAGCTCGGGATGGGCGGCTTCGAGATCAAGGAGTTCGCGGTAGAGCCGGTCATAGACCGGGTCCTCCATCTCGGGCGCATCCAGCACGTAATAGGCGTGAGCCGCGCGGTTGAGCAGCTGCCGCAGTTCGCTGGCCCGGTGGTTGGCTGTGGCGCTGCTCACGGCTGGCGGTGGATCAGGCGGCGACCTTCTGGATGCGGTCCACCTTCCAGTCCTCCTCCACCTTCACGAAGGTGAAGTCGAGGGGCAGCTCATCGTTGTTTTCGGCCTTCAGCTTCACCGTGAGGGTGATCTGGTCTTCCTGAATGCGCGGCCGGCCCGACTTGAGGTTGCGGTATTTGTTCAGTTGCAGCCCCGCCAGGAAGCGGATGAACTGCTGGCGGTTCACGTGGGAGCGGTAGTTCTTGGTGGTGAGCAGGTAGGCGGCATCCACCCGGCCGGAGGCCACCTGGGTGAAGAACTGCTTGATCACCGGATTGATGCCCCGCGCGTTCAACACCAGCTTCACGGCGTTGATCGTCCAGTAGAGGAGAAGCGTGCCAGCGCCGGCCAGCAGGGCCTTGGTGCCGATCGACTGCACCAGTTGTCCGTCCATGGGCGCGCGGGGAGGAGTGGGGGTGATTCTGCAGGACCAGCTCCACCCCGGCGCGGTGCGGGTTCCAGCACCGACGAGCGATGTCAGCCAGACTGCCCCTGCTGCGGTCAGCCCTGAGCGTGCCCCTTGTTCCGCTGCTGCCGCTGTTTCATCGCCTGAACCGCGAACATTTCGAGGGCTCGCTGGCCAGCTCCGATGGCCAGGCTTTGGTGAGCGTGCGCTGGAGCGATGGCCGGATGCGCCGCAGTGCCGGGTTGTATCGCTTCGGGCATGACCGCCAGGGCCGGTCGATCAGCGAGATCGTGTTGTCACGTCCGCTGCTGGAGCCCCTGCCCCAGGAGGCCACCCTCAGCACCCTCTGCCACGAAATGATTCACGCCTGGGTGCACCGGGTGGTGCGCGCTGACGAAGTGCATGGGCCCCACTTCCGGGCCCGGATGGCGGCGATCAACAGGGCGCAGCAGGCGTTTGAAGTGAGCGTGCGCCACCGTTTTCCGGTGCCCAGCGAACCAGCCCGCTGGATCGCGTCGTGCCCCAGCTGCGGCCTGGCCTCGCCCTACCGCCGGCGGCGGTCTGGTGTGGCGTGCCGGTTGTGTTGCGAGCGTTTCCACGGCGGCCGCTGGCATGCCAGCTGCCAGCTGGTGTTCACGCCAGCGGCCGCCTAGGTTGCCGCCCATGGGCACCGCGTTGTGGGCACTGCAGTGGAGTGGGGTGAGCATCGCCCTGGTGGGTCTGGCGCGGGAGCGCTGGCTGCGGGCCCGCCGGCTGCAGCGCTGATCGCCCCTGCCGTCGCCTCTAGCCTGGAGCGATGGTGGATGCCTACAACGACTGGCGTGATGAGCGCCCTGATGAGCGCTCCGAGCGTCGCAGCGCCCGCCGAGCCGAGCCCCGCAGCGAGCAGCGACTGGACCAGCGCCTCGATCAGTGGGTGTCGGCGGGACGGCAGCTGGTGGATGGGGTGTCCGGCGCCCGGCCCGGCTCACGCCCGGGCGGCCGCGCCGGGAGCCTGAAGCTCGATCATCTCGGCCGCTGGGTGGAAGACAAGCTCGATTGGCTGCTGGAGGACGAGGAGGGCTGGCGTGAATCCTGGGAGGCGTCTGAGCCCACGCAGCAAGTGAAACCACAAGCTCGTCCGGCGCGGCGCGAGCCCCTGCAGGCGATCTCTCGCCGTCAGTCGATGCGCCCGTCAGCAGCCCCCGATAGGGCGTCTGATCGGGAGGACTGGCCGGATGACGACAGCTTCAGCGTCAGCCGCTGGCAGCGCCGTGGTTCGGCGGGTGCCGGAGCTGCGATGGATGAGCCCGCAGAACCCACGCCCCGTGTTCAGAGCGGCCGCGCTGTGCCGCGCTCCTCGCGTCGCCGATCTGATTGGTGAGGTTGATGGGCGCGGCTTCGTTCCGCCACTTGAAAGGTGCAACCGATCTGGCGCAGCTCGGCGTTCACCGGGTCCACCAGTTCACCGGGCAGGTCTTCGGCCATCTGGGCTGCGCTGGTGCTGATCGAGGCTGATCCTTCGGTGAGGGCGCTGAGCAGCTGGGCCCATTGCTGCACCAGGGTGGTGCGCTGGATCGGTTCCAGCCCCGCCCGCTGAAACACGGCCTGACAGTGGCTGCGATGCCATTGGGTGGGTCCATGGGCATGGGGCTGATGGCCCCGGATGGCGCAGCCGCTGCGCAGGGCATGGCGGGTGGGTTGGCCGCTGGCATCGCGCAGGCCCGCCTCGCTGAGCAGTCGTCCGCAGTGCACCGCTGAGATGCCGTAGATGCGTCCCAGGTCAGTGAGGGAGAGCCATTGAGGCTCCGTTGCCGGGGGCGGCGGCTGACTGCCGCGGATCAGGTGAAGCATGGGTCCTCGGAGAGTGACCTCATGCTGTTCCGACCACATACCCGCGCAACCTGTCAAGTTATTTTTGTAGCCACTTGTAGCCTTTGTTGGAAAACGTTATGAAGGTGTGTGTTGGGCTGGGCCAAGCCAGCGTTCGAGTTCAGGTGAAAACACCTCGCGGATCACGGTGAGTTCGCGTCCACCGCGGAAAAAGCGGTAATGGCGGCTCCAGTAGGGCCCTGGGTGGCCGAAGCCCCCCGCCAGGGCAGGCGCCTCCACCAGGGCCAGGCCATCCACTTCGCGATAGAGCTCGGCCCGGTTGGCGGTGAGGCTCCGCCAGATCGGCTGGTTGCGTTCCTGCAGGTGGCGCTCGGCCTCGCTCTGGTTCCACCAGCTCTCCGCCCAGGCCAGGGTGTGGCTGCCGCAGCGCAGCCACACCTGGCGGCGCAGCAAGGGGTGATCCAGCTCGTTCACTTCCGCTGGAGCCTCATGGCCGGGGTCGGCGTCGGCCTGCATGGCAATCACCTCCACATCCACCGCCACGCCGGTGAGCGACTGCAGGTGGCGGGTGGGGCTGCCGTCCCCCAGCAGCAGCAGCCGCCAGGGGCCGCTCAGGACGCTGCGATCTCCCTCGCGCTGGTCGCACAGCCCTGCGGCCACCGCTTCCGGGGCTGCCTGCCACAGCGGAAGTGGAGAGGGCCAGAGCTCAGAAGGGGGCATCGGCGCAGGGTTGAGGACCCGCCGGCCCCCTAGAAACCACTGCTGATGCTGACGCGGCGGCTGGTGCCACCGCGTTCGATCACGGCGCTGTCGCCGCTGGCGGACACCAGCTTCCAGCCGCTGCCCCCGATCATTTCGCCCACCAACGCATTGGTGGAGCTGCCGCCCAGCTGGAAGATGGCGGAGCCCGGTTGGCCCGGGATCTGCACCACCCCCAGCAGCTCCGGTGCCCCTGAGCTCGCGCCGGCCGGGCCCGGCGCGCTGGCGGTCGTGGCCGGCGGAGCCGGTGCCTGCAGGGTGCCGCTCAGGGGAACCTGCAGTGGTGTGACCGCCGTGGGGGAGCCCCCCTCCAGCTGGCCGAGGTCCTCGATCCAGGGCTCATTCGGCGGTGGCGGCGGCAGCCCGTCGCTGCGGGTTGGGTTGGGGGCCGCTGTTTCACCAACGGTGGGTGCGTTCTCCAGGCTGCGGATGCCTTCGAGCAGGCGCAGATTGCGCTCCTGGCGCAGGTCGTTGCGGGCTTCGCTCCAGCCATGCCAGAGGCCAAGACCGCCCAGCAGGCCGATGCAGGCCAGGCCCGCCCCCGCCAGGGGCCAGGGCTTCAGGCGCCAGGGCCAGCGTGCCTCGCGCACTTCCACCTCGATCGGCTCCTGTTCTGTAGCGGCCGGCTGCTGCTGAGCTGGCACGCCCTGGTGGCTGTGGAGCGGCGCCGCGCTGCTTCGGCCAGCGTTCTCGAACACCCGATCCATCACCTGCTCCGCCTTGAGCTCCCAGTAGGCCCGTGAGGTGTTGGTGGGTCTCGGTGCGCTCAAAGGATTGCGAGGGGGCTGCTCGGCTGCGGCGGAACAGCAGCAGGCCGCGGCGGAACCGCAGCAGCGTGCCGTGATGTGAGCCGCACCTTATCGATCCTGAGCGCTGTTGACGAGCTTCTGGCGCCGGGCCTCCAGCTCCAGCCACAACATCAGAGCGGTGACATCCGCCGGACTCACCCCCGGCACCCGTGAGGCCTGGCCGAGGTTCACGGGCTGTACCGCCGCCAGCTTCTCGCGGGCTTCTCGCGAGAGGGTGCCGATGGAGCTGTAGTCGATCCCGCTGGGAATCGCCTTGTGTTCCTGCTTTTTCACCTGATCGATCTGCTGCTGCTGGCGGGCCAGGTAGCCGCTGTATTTGATGTCGATCTCGGCGCCTTCGCGCACATCGAGCGGCAGGTCGGCCTCAGCCAGGCCATGGCGCACCAGGTCGGCGCTGTGGAAGCCGGGGCGGCGCAGCAGATCCGCCAGGGTGATCGAGCCCTTGATCGCGGCGCCGGTTTCGCCGACCACGGCCTCGGCTGCAGGGTCGCTCACCTTGAGCCGTACGGTTTCGAGACGCTGGGTTTCGGCGGCAATGGCCTCCTGCTTGCGGGTGTAGATCTCCCAGCGGCGATCGTCGATCAGGCCGAGTTCGCGGCCCAGGGGCGTGAGGCGCCGGTCGGCGTTGTCGCCCCGCAGCACCAGCCGGTATTCGCTGCGACTGGTGAGCACCCGGTAGGGCTCGCGCAGGTCCTTGGTGATCAGATCGTCGATCATCGTGCCGATGTAGCTGCCTTCCCGGGGGAAGTGCACGGGCTCCTGGCCGCGCAGTTGGCGTACGGCGTTGAGGCCCGCCACCAGCCCTTGGGCGGCCGCTTCCTCGTAGCCGGTGGTGCCGTTGAGCTGGCCGGCGGAATACAGCCCCTGTACCCGCTTGGTTTCCAGGGAGGGTTTGAGCTGGGTCGCCGGCAGATAGTCGTAATCCACGGCATAGGCGGGCCGCAGCATCACGCACTGCTCCAGGCCGGGAAGGGTGCGCAACAGCTCCAGCTGCAGTCGCTCCGGTAGGCCGGTGGAAAAGCCCTGCACATAGATCTCCGGCGTGTCGCGCCCTTCCGGTTCCAGGAAGATCTGGTGACTGTCTTTATCCGCGAAGCGCACGATCTTGTCTTCGATCGAGGGGCAGTAGCGGGGCCCTTTGCTGTCGATGAAGCCGCCGTAGATCGGCGTGAGATGCAGATTGTCGCGGATCAGTTGATGGGTGGTCGCGGTGGTGCGGGTGATGTGGCAGCTCATTGGCTCGCCGCTCACCCAGCTGGCTGGATCAAAGGAGAAGAAGCGCTCGTGGGCGTCGCTGGGCTGTTCCTCCAGCTGATCGAGCGCGATGCTGCGCCGATCCACCCGGGCGGGTGTGCCCGTTTTGAGGCGGCCCATCTGGAAGCCGAGCGCCTCCAGCGCTTCCGTGAGGCCTTCCGCCGCTTGTTCGCCGGCCCGCCCGGCGCTCATCGATTGATTGCCCACCCAGATCTGGCCCCCCAGGAAGGTGCCAGCAGTGATGATCACGGCGCCGGCGCTGTAGGTGCTGCCGAAATAAGTGCGCACCCCGGTGATGCGGGCGCTGGTGTGCGGTGATTCGCCACCGCGGTCGCCCTCCACCTCAAGGCCGGTCACCATCGCTTCGCGTAGGGCCAGGTTGGGGGTGTGCTGCAACAGCTGCAGCATCTGGCGGGCGTACTGGCGTTTATCGGTCTGGGCGCGCAGGGCCCATACGGCCGGGCCGCGGCTGGCGTTGAGGATGCGCTTCTGCAGGGCGGTGGCGTCGGCCAGGCGCCCGATCACGCCGCCGAGGGCATCCACCTCATGCACCAGCTGGCTCTTGGCCGGGCCGCCCACGGCCGGGTTGCAGGGCTGCCAGGCGATCCGATCGAGATTGAGCGAAAAGAGCGCTGTGGAGCAGCCCAGCCGGGCCGCGGTGATCGCCGCCTCACAGCCGGCATGGCCGCCCCCCACGACGATCACGTCGAAGTGCTCGGTGGGTGGGGTGCTGAAGGTCATCAGCCAATTCTCTATGGCCGCGATGCCCGCTTGATGCTTGCTGCTGTGAGCAGGTCGGCGAGGCCGATCACCGCGGCAACCCCCAGGCGCACGCGGCGCAGCTCCTGAGGATGAATGGCGCCGATCCGTACATGGCGGCTGATCGCTGCAGCAGGCCATTGCCCGGATCCGGTGCGATCACCGGCATTGGCAAGCGCTGCTTCCCATCGGTGTCCGAGGTCAGTGGCACCACGAGGATGGTCTCCGCTGTCTCGGAGTTGCTTTGCTGAGCTGACTCAGCTGGAAGTGCCGCAGCAAACTGATCCCATGCCGATGAGCACTCATGACGCCAAACTCCCGCACGCGTCTGAATCGGATCAGGCATGACCACATGCCAGCTCGATCGCTGTCAGTCGAGCTGGATGCGCTGGAAGGGTTCGCGGCGGAAGCGCCTGTACACCTCAAAGTCGCTGTCAAGGGTGAGGATTTCCGCGATCTGCAGCCTTTCAGACAGGCAGACCAAGGTGAGATCAGCGAAGTCGCCGGGCAGATCGGCGTAGCGCTCGTTGAGATCGGCAACGCGTGCGTAATCCGCAGGCTCCAGGGGAGGAGCTTCAAGGCCGCCGCTGCTCACGGCTCTGAGCAGATGGTTCTGGGCTGCGAGCACTCTGGAGTCGCTGGGATCGCCAAGCAGCCAAAGCACCTCTGCCACACAGATTGGAGAGGTGATCAGTCGTGCTGGCGTCTGATCGAAGAACGCCACCACAGCTGCGTGCAGAGGCTCTCTGCGCTGGTAGTAGCTCAGCAGAATGCCGGAATCAACGAGGATCCGCCTCACGCCTGGCGGCCCTGGGCGCGCTGCGCCAGATGGTCGACCAGCAGCTGGCGGCGCCTTGAGCGCTCCGCGCTCCCAGGAGGCAGGGTGTCCAGGAAGTGGTCGGGGTGGCCTCCCAGCGTCTCGGTGATGGTGGGTTGCTTCTGTTGCTGCTGCCAGCGTTCACGGATCAGTTCACGCACCAGGGAGCTTTTGTCCTGATCCGTGCCGGCCACCAGCTCAGTGAGGTAGCGCTTGGTTTCGGGGTCGAGTCGCACGGTGAGGGACACGGCTGTCAATCGCCCGTAATACGGAGACTCTATGTGTAATACGAGGCGATGGGGGTGGGCTGGCGGCGCATCAGCTCACGCCGCCAGATTGCGGAAACGGGTGTACTGAGGCTCGAACAGCAGCTTCACCGTGCCCACCGGGCCGTTGCGGTGCTTGGTCACGATGATTTCGGTGATGCCGCGATCGGGGGTGTCGGGGTTGTAGTACTCGTCGCGGTAGATCATCAGCACCAGGTCTGCGTCCTGCTCGATCGAGCCCGATTCCCGCAGGTCGGAGAGCATCGGCCGTTTGTTGGTGCGGGCCTCCACGCCCCGGCTGAGCTGGGAGAGGGCGATCACCGGCACGTTGAGTTCGCGGGCCATCTGCTTGAGGCCCCGGGTGATGCGGGAGAGCTCCTGCACGCGGTTGTCGGAGCCGCTGCCTTCCATCAGCTGCAGGTAGTCGATCACCACCAGCCCCAGCTCCTTGCCGGATTCGGCCATCAGCCGCCGGCAGAGCGAGCGCATCTCCAGGACGCCCGCATTGGGTTTGTCGTCGATGTAGATCGGCATCTGGCCGAGGGTGCTGATGCCCTGGCCGAGCAGCGGCCACTCCTCCGGCTGCAGCCGGCCCGTGCGCAGGCGGCCGCTTTCGATGCCCACCTCCATCGCCAGCAGGCGGTAGGTGAGCTGCTCCTTGCTCATCTCCAGGGAGAACACGCACACCGGCAGCTGGTGGAGCTGGGCCACGTTCTTGGCCAGGTTGAGCGTGATCGCGGTTTTGCCCATGGCGGGGCGGCCCGCAATGATGATCAGATCGCTGCGCTGCAGCCCCTGGGTCATCGCGTCCAGGTCGTAGAAGTTCACCGGGATGCCAGCCACCGCTGTGCCCAGCGAGCGGCTCTCGATCTCGTTGAAGGTGGCGGTGAGGATCTCGGCCGTGGGGGTGAGGCCGACGCTCGGTTTCTCCTGGCTGATCGCGAAAATCTTTTGCTCGGCTTCATCGAGCACCTGCTCCATCGGCTTGCTCTGATCGAAACCGAGCTGGATCACCTCGTTGCCGGAGCGGATCAGCTGGCGGCGCAGGAACTTGTCCATCACCAGGCGCGCCACCTGGTCGATCGAGGCGGTGGAGAGGGTGCGCTCCACCAGCTCCACCAGCCGGCCGCTGCCGCCCACCTTCTCGAGGGCGCCGGTGTCCGCCAGCCAGGCGGTCATCGCCGTGAGGTCGGTAGGTTTGCCCTGGCCGTGCAGCATCAGGGCGGTGCGATAGATCTCGCGGTGGGCCGTGAGATAGAAGGCCTCCGGCTGCAGCACATCGGCGACCCGGCCGATGGCATCGGGGTCGAGCAGGATGCCGCCCAGCACCGCTTCCTCGGCCTCGAGGTTCTGGGGCGGCACGCCATCGGGCATCGCCTCGAAGCTGGCCTCATCGCGTGGCCGGCCCCGGGAGCCCTGCCGGCGGCCCTGACCCTCCTCGGGATCGAGGTTGCTGAGGGGAGCGCTCACCATGGCCGGGTGGATGCCGAAGAGGGGGGTGGTGGAGAACAAAAAACCGTCAGACCCTGAAGGGCCTGACGGCAAAGGGGATCACCATTCTCCCGTGAGGATCACGGGCCGCAATCGGTTGCGTGGTGGTGTGGATCAGTGGCTGACCACTTCCAGGTTGATCTCAGCGGTCACTTCGCTGTGCAGCTTCACCTGCACCTTGTAGGTGCCGGTGCGGTGGATTTCAGGAACGATGATGTCGCGGCGATCCACTTCCTTCTTGGTCGCGGCTTCGATGGCCTCGGCCACGTCGCCGTTGGTCACGGTGCCGAACAGCACGTCGTCGCCGCCGGTCTGCTTCTTCACGGTGAAGCGGCCGATGGTGTCGAGGGCGGTGCGGAAAGCCACGGCCTCAGCCTTGAGGGCGGCCTGGCGCTCGGCTTCCTTGGCGCGGCGGTGCTCAACCTGACGCAGGACTGCGGGGGTGAGGGGCACAGCCTTGCCCTGGGGCAGCAGGAAGTTGCGGGCGTAGCCGGGGGCCACTTCCACCAGATCGCCGTTCTTACCCAGGCTGAGGATGTCCTCGCTGAGGACCACGGAAACGCGCTTGGCCATGGGATCTACGAACTAACGATCAACGGATGGGCGATGGGTCAGCCTACGCCACGGCAGGGGTGATGAGCTTCAGCCCTGGGAAGGCCTGGCGGTAACGGCGTTGATCGCGCGTCAGCAGTGGGCAGCGCTCCACTAGGGCGTGGGCGCCGATCAGGAAGTCCGGAAGGATCATCGAGCGCTCTCCACCCCGCTGGCGGTAGGCGGCGTGAGCACGGGCAGCAAGAAACGCGGCTTCGCGAGGGATGGGGCGGTATTCATAGAGGTGAGCGGGTAACAGCTCGTCCACGTCCTCGATGCGGCTGCAGGCAAAGGCGATTTCGCTGTACACAATCGTGTTGATCAATGCCGGCCCGCTGTTGAGTGCTTCCACCAGCTGACGGCTGCTCCAGGCGCTCCACTGCGGATCAGCGGTGGCCACATCCAGGATCACGTTCGAATCCACGAACACCATCAGGGCTCTTCGCCGCGGGTGAGCGCCAGTAGCTGGTCGGTGCTCAGGCGTGTGCGCAGGCGGGCTTTGCGCAGCCGCTGAACCGCTTCTTCGCCACGGCTACCAGGAGCGTTGTGGGGCTCGATGATCACCCGGCCGTTCTCGACAACAAAACGGACCTCGGTGTGAGGTCCGATGCCGCAGCGCTCGCGGATGTCGATCGGGATGGTGACCTGGCCCTTGCTGGTGACGCGCATCCCCAAGGTTTCTGCTGGTAAGAATCTTACTTGGCGATTTCTGTGAGCGGCGCCGGCAGGCGCACCTGGGTAGCCAGGCCGAGGCGCTGCATGGCGCGGATGTGCAGCCAGGTGTGATCGGGTTCGCGTCGACCCCAGCCGTGGCGGGCGGAGTGGGGATAGGCGTGGTG
>JBDKGF010000072.1:0-3891 GCA_039798305.1 Cyanobacteriota bacterium | reverse complement strand
TGGCGGTGGTGAGCTCGTAATCCGAGAAGCCAAGCTGCTTGCCGCCCATCACCTCAGTCCTGGCCAGCGATCACTGGATCATTGTCCCGCGAAAGCCGCTGGTTTTCCAGAGTCTCCTTAGCAAGACGCAGCACGAAATAGATCATGCATCCCAAAGCGAGCACGATCGTTTCATTCACCGGATATCTGACAGCAATCACTCCGGCATTCCACCAGCTGAATTGATTCGCGAACCGCTGATACAAGAGCGTTGCCGGCGAACCAATCAATAGCCAATAAGCCAAAGCGCTCAGGATCACTCGCCCCGTACCCAGGAGATCTCGACCATCCCTCTGCGCTAAAGCGATGGTGAGCCAGGCAAATTGCCCACTCATTGCGACCAACCCCCACGGGTGGCCCCAGACCGACCAACTCACTGACCAGGCGGCAACAGCCACCCCAACACCCCACCAACCCCCAAGGAACAACAAGGCCAAGGTTGCGGGCAACGATCCCAGCAGAAAGGCTGATGCCGTCCACAACGAGGGGTCGATCTGAATATCCAGCCAAACCGGTAATTCCCGGGTGTTCAGCAGCGCACCCAAGCCCGCCAGCAATAGCCCCCAAGCGACACGCTGCAAGCGCTGGCGTACCAGGGGGGCAGGCCCCCGCCAGCGGGGGCGCCGCAGTTCATGCTCCATGACTTTTGGATGAGGCAGCAAGAAAGGATCGACAGGCCTCCACAATCCGTTCGCTGGCCTTACCGTCGCCGAACGGGTTATGCGCGCGTGCCATGGCCTCATAGGCATGGGCGTTATCGAGCAGCAGTGACGCTTCCCGCAGGATGTCAGCGCTGGCGGTGCCGATCAACTTCGCGGTGCCGGCATCCACGGCCTCCGGCCGCTCCGTGGTGCGGCGCAGCACAAGCACCGGCTTACCCAGGGCCGGCGCCTCCTCCTGCAGGCCGCCGGAATCGCTGAGCAGCAGGGTGCAGCCGCGCATCGCCGCCACCAGCTGGTCATAGTCGAGGGGTTCGGTGAGGAAAGCGCGCGGGTGATCCCCGAGAAGGGCCTGCAGGGGTTCGCGCACGGTGGGGTTGCGGTGCAGCGGCAGCAGCAGGGCCGTATCGGGAAAACGCTCCAGCACCTGCAGGAAGCCCTGGCCGATCTCCTGGAGCCGCTCGCCCCAGTTTTCGCGGCGGTGCACTGTGGCCAGAATCACCCGCTGCTTGTTGAAATCCAGGCCGGGCAGCTCGAACGGCGGCGCCTTCTCGGCCATCAGCAGCAGCGCATCAATCACGGTGTTGCCGGTGATGCACACCTCACCCACCACGCCCGAGGCGCGGCAGTTGGCCGCCGAAACCTCCGTAGGGGCGAAATGCAGCTGGGCCAACTGGGAGATCAGACGCCGGTTCGCCTCCTCCGGATAGGGATCCATGATGTTGTCGGTGCGCAGGCCCGCTTCCACGTGGCCCACCGGCACCTGGGCATAAAACGCCGCCAGGGCTGAAGCAAAAGCGGTGGTGGTATCGCCCTGCACGAGCACCAAATCCGGCCGGTGCTGCTCAAACTCGGCCTGAAGACCCTGCAGAGCTCCGCAGGTGATGTGGGTGAGGGTCTGTTTGGGAGCCATCAGCTCCAGGTCGTGATCAGCCTGCAGACCGAACAGGTCCATCACCTGAGCCACCATCTCCCGGTGCTGACCGGTGAGCACCACCCGCGTACGGAAATCAGGCGCCGCCTGGAAAGCCTGAATCACCGGTGCCAGCTTGATGGCCTCCGGGCGCGTGCCCAGAACGATGCAGACGTTGTGGGGGGTACTCACAGGGGCCGGCCATGTAGCCGGATCCTAAAGATGGCGGGCGAATTCCCTGGGCATCCGCTGCATCTGCCGCGAAGCTGGGCCCAGCGATCCAAGCCGTGGTGAGTGCCAGCTCTCCGTTTCCCCCCAGCCTGTTTCCATCGCTGAGGGAAAGCGCGCCTGCCCCACCGCCGGAGCAGGCTCCATCAACCCGCCCGCTCAGCGAGCCCGGAGCCCTGAATGGCCCCCAGCCCGGCAACCTGGAGGGCATCGTGAAGATCGCCGACGCCAACGGCTTCTCCGATGTGCACCTCGGGGTGGGCGAGGAACCCCGGTACCGGGCCCGCGGCGAGATGCTGCGCACCGGCTGGCCGATCACCGATGCCGCCACCTTCCAGGGCTGGCTGCGGGAGATGCTCACCCCGGCTCAGATCGATGGCTTCGGGCGGGAGAAGGAATTCGATGGCTCCCACGCCTTCCCGTTCGTGCGGGTGCGCATCAACCTGCTGGATTCGCTGCGGGGCCCGGCGATGGTGCTGCGGCTGATCCCTCAGCAGATCGCCAACCTGGACGACCTGCAGCTGCCGCCCGTGCTGCAGGAGCTGGCCTCGCGTCCCAAAGGTCTGGTGCTGATCACCGGACCCACCGGCTCCGGTAAGAGCACCACCCTCGCAGCGATGATCGATTGGATCAATCGCAATCGCAGCTGCCACATCCTCACGATTGAGGATCCGGTGGAGTTTGTGCACGAGAGCCGGCAGTCGCTGATCCGCCACCGGGAAGTGGGGCAGCACACCCGCCAATTCCACAACGCGTTGCGCGCCGCTTTACGGGAAGACCCCGATGTGATCCTGATCGGCGAAATCCGCGACGGCGAGACCCTGGCCACAGCGATCGAGGCGTCGCAGACCGGCCATCTGGTGTTCGGCACGCTGCACACCAACTCCGCGGTGAAAACCGTGGAACGGGTGCTTGGCATGGTGCCGCCGAACGAGCAGGAAAGTATCCGCCGGGCCGTATCGGAGAGCCTGCTGGGGGTGATCGCCCAGGGCCTGCTGAAAACAACCGACGGCAAGCGAGTGGCCTTTCACGACATCCTGATCAACACCGAAGCGTGCAAGGACTACATCCAGCGCGGCGAACTGGCGGAGATCGAGGAGATCATGGCCCGCAGCGGCTTCGACGGCATGCAGACCGCCAATCAGAACCTCCAACGCTTGGTGGAGCAGGGCAGGGTGGCAGCCGATGACGCGCTGGCCCAGAGCCTCAGGCCGAACGAACTGGCCCAGGCTCTGCGCGGCAAGAGCTAGGCCCTGCCGGTGAGACGAGCGATCAGCAGCACGCTCAACCCCACCGAAAGGCCGAGCATCGCCATCCGGCCGTTCCAGATCTCAGCCTGGGGCGTGAAGCCGCGCTTCCATTGATTGAGCTCTTCAGGAGCTGCTTCCACCACGTCTTGAGCCAGGTCGGAGGGCTCGGGTGCCGGTTGAGCCGAGGCCATGGCCGATGCCGATGAGTCTCAAGAGCCTAGAGAGCTCAGAAGGCCGGCTGCGGTTCATAGAGAACCAGCGCCTCCTCGAGGGCCAGCCGAGGCGCCACGGCCAGCTCAAACGGGCTGCAGGCACCGGCGCTGAAGCGCTGCTCGGCCGCCACCGCGATCATCGCGGCGTTGTCGGTGCAATAGGCCAGCGGCGCCAGGCGCCACGCAATCCCCAGCTCGGCGCAGCGCTGCTCCAACCGGGCGCGCAGACGCCGGTTGGCGGCCACACCGCCCACCATCACCAGGGTCTTGAGACCCTGATCACGCACGCAGCGGGTGGTGCGCTCCACCAGCACATCCGCCACCACCTGCTCAAAACTGGCCGCCACATCCGCCAGCGGGAACGGCTCTCCACCGCTCTCGGCCTGCGCCTTGAGCTGATTGACCAGCCGCAGCACCGCCGTTTTGAGGCCGCTGAAGCTGAAGTCGTAGGGATGAAAGCCCCCCTCGGGCAACGACACGCGCCCTTTCGGCAAAGGAAAGCGCCGCGGATCACCCTGCTCAGCCGCGGCCTGGATCGCCGGGCCGCCGGGGTAACCCAGATCAAGCAGGCGGGCCACCTTGTCGAAGGC
>JBDKGF010000071.1:0-2881 GCA_039798305.1 Cyanobacteriota bacterium | reverse complement strand
GGATGATCCCTGGGGCCAGCAACTGGCTGCGCGACTGGGAGACCACTGCTGGCGCAGCTCGTTGCAGGAGGGTGGCGATGCGGAACTGCGGATGGAGCAGCTTCAGTTCAGCTCTGAGGGGGTGAGCGGGGTCCTCGTGAGTCCTGTGGGGCACGGGGCCTTTCAGTCGCCGTTGCTGGGCCGCTTCAACCTGATGAATCAGTTGCAGGCGGTGGGTGCGCTGCTGCAGCAGGGGCTGCCCTTGGCCAACCTGCTGCAGGGGCTCGCCAGTTTCCGGGGGGTGCCGGGGCGAATGGAGCGCGTCGGCGTTGGCCGTGCCGAGTGCTGCGAAGGCTCGTTGCCGGCTGTGCTCGTGGATTACGCCCACACTCCCGATGGCCTCGAGAGTGCCCTCAAGGCCTGCCGGCCGTTTGTGCGGGGTCAGTTGATCTGTGTGTTCGGCTGCGGTGGTGATCGCGATCGCACCAAGCGGCCGCTGATGGGCTCGATTGCGGCGCGCCTGGCGGATCAGGTGGTGGTGACCTCCGACAACCCCCGCACCGAAGACCCCCAGCAGATCCTCAACGACGTGACCGCCGGCATCCCCGCGGGCACGGCTGTGCGGGTGGAGGCCGATCGGGGCCGTGCCATCGCTGATGTGGTGGCTGCTGCTCAGCCCGACGATCTGGTGCTGATCGCTGGTAAGGGCCACGAGGACTATCAGATCCTCGGAACCACCAAGATCCACTTCGACGATCGCGAGGAGGCGGAGAAAGCGTTGCGGGAGCGTCCCTGTTAGGCCAGTGCGCTCAGGGCCTCCAACAGCTCGTCGATCTCCGCTTCGGTGGTGGTGATGTGGGTGCAGGCTCTGAGGCAATCGGGATCATCCAGGCGCCGGATCCAGAGGCCCTGCTCGCCGAGCCTCTCGACCACCGCGGCGCTGGGGAGCCCCGCCAGTGTGAAGCTCACGAGCCCTGCCTGCGGAGGCTCCGGCAGCAGGGTCTTCACCCCCTCGATTGTTTGCAGCCCCTGCCAGAGCCGGCGGCTACCGCTCTGAATCCGCTGCAGCCGTTGGGCAGGTGTGCCTTCTGCCTCCAGCAGTTCCAGCGAGGTGGCCAGACCGCTGCAGAGGGGCACACAGGAGGTGGCCACTTCAAACCGGCGCGCATCGCTGTGGAAGCTGCTGGCGGCGGAGGCCTCGTGGCGCAGGCTGCGCCAGCCGATCAGGGTCGGTTGTGCCTGCTCGAGCAGCCGCTGTGAGAGAGCCACTCCGCCGAGACCCTCGGGTCCGCAGCACCATTTGTGGCCGGTGAAGGCATAGATATCGGCGGCGGCGGCGGCCTCTTCCACGGGGATCGAACCCATCGACTGGGCCGCATCCACCAGCAGCCAGGGCTGGTTGGGCTGCTGCTTCAGCCGTGCGGCCACAGCGGCGATCGGCATCACGCTGCCGCTGTTCCAGAGCAGATGGGAGAGAACCACCAGCCGTGTCTGCGCTGTGAGCGCCTGCTCCAACGAGGCGAGCACCGCCGCAGCCAGGGCGTTCTGGTCATGGGTTCTGCAGAGCTCCAGCACCGGGAGCCAGCGGATCTCCAGTCCTTCACGCCGCGCAAGTTCCTGGCAGGCCGCCACCACGCCAGGGTGCTCGCAGTCGCTGATCAGCAGCTGATCGCCACCGTCCCAGGGCAGGCCCCAGAGCGGCAGCACGCAGCCGCTGGTCACGTTCTCCGTCAGGGCCAGGCGATGGGGCCCCACGCCGCACAGCGCTGCCAAGGCCTGGCGGACCCGTGCGGTTTCCTGTTCGATGAACGGCCACACATCATTGGTGAAGGGCCCCAGCTCCTGGATGCGCTGCCAGCTGCTGTTGATGGCCTGCAGCGAAGGGGTAGGCAGGGGCCCCTGCCCGCCGTAGTTGAAGTAGGTCTTGTTGGCTAGGGCTGGGCAGAGGGTGCGCATGCCTGCGGGTCAGATCACCTGCCCCACCATGACGGCAGCGACGGCGGAGAACAGCGTGATGCTGAGGGCGGTGAGGGGGTTCTGTCCCTGGGCCACGGCGAAGCTGGTGATCACGCCGGCGCCGAGGCACGCAACGGCCAGTTGGGTGGTGAGGGCTGGGCGCTGCTCCACGGGCTCGGGCTCGATTGCGGGCAGCTTGCTGGGGGCAACGACGCAAGACCTGGCTTCTTTACCTGCCGTTGGTCTTCGTTACGCCCCGCAATGTCAGCTGCGCACGCGGGTGGAAGCGGGCCTGGCGCGGCCGCTGCTGGCCCATTGCTGCAGCGCGTCCAGTTGTTCGCGCGCGGTGCGCGACAGCGGCACCAGCTGAGCGGCTGCACTGATCAGATCGCTCTCACCAAACTCGCGCTGTTCGCTGAAGGCCTGATGCATGGCCTCGATCACCACCTGCTCCAGTTCGGCGCCGGAGAAGCCGGCCGTGCGGTCCACCACCACCTCCAGCTGCAGGCTGTGGTCGGGGCGGCGGCGTCTCAGCTGGAGATCCAGGATGGCGCAGCGCTCAGCGGCATCAGGCAGGTCGAGCAGGAAAATCTCATCGAAGCGCCCCTTGCGCAGCAGTTCCGGCGGCAGCTTCTCCACGCCATTGGCGGTGGCCACCACGAACACGGCGCTGCTCTTCTCTGCCATCCAGGTGAGCAGGCTGGCCAGCACCCGCTGGCTGGTGCCGCCATCGCTGCGGCCGTCGCCGGCGTCACCGAAGCCCTTGTCGATCTCATCAATCCACAGCACGCAGGGGGCCATGGCTTCGGCGCGCTGGATCATGTCGCGGGTGCGTGCTTCAGAAGCACCCACCAGCCCGGCGAACAGCCGGCCCACATCCAGGCGCAGCAGCGGCATCGCCCAGCTGTGGGCGATCGCCTTGGCGGTGAGGGATTTGCCCGTGCCC
>JBDKGF010000070.1:0-6062 GCA_039798305.1 Cyanobacteriota bacterium | reverse complement strand
AAGGGGCCTTCCAGCCCCCATGGATCATTTGGTTGATAAGGCTGATCTCACCCCATCTCCCTTAAAGGGTCAGGCGGCCACAGGGGCGGTCTGACGGGAGAAACGAACGATGTTGTTCGCTGTTACGTGTTTGCTCTGACCGAGCAGGCTTCAGTCACCCTCCTCATGCCCCGTCGAAACCATTGCAGCCCCGCGATGGGTCCCGGTTGGAGCCGGGAGAACCAATGGAGCTGAGCGGAATCGAACCGCTGTCCGAAACACTGGTGTGAGCCACCTAGTCCGGCCGAAACCGGACTCCTGCATTGTGGCAGGAGCGAGCACAGGGCGCAGAGGTGGGCATGACCGAACAGCTGCAGTTCCAGGGCACGGCGGTGCTGCCCCCTGGGCTTGAAGCCTGCGGGGCGGAGGAATTGAGCGAGCTGGGGGCCACAGGCGTGAAACCCCTGCACCGCGCCGTGGGCTTCCGCACCGATCTGGCCGGCTTCTATCGCCTGCAACTGCAGGCCCGCCTGCCCTTCCGGCTGCTGCGGCAGCTGGCCGTCTTTCCCTGCCGCCATCGCGAGGAGCTCTATGCAGGCGTGCAGCAGGCGTTGGACTGGAGCACATGGCTTCCCCCCGAGCTGAGCTTCCGCGTGGATGCCAGCGGCAGCCTGCCGGGTCTCACCCACAGCCACTACAGCGCCCTGCAGGTGAAGAACGCCCTGGTGGATTGGCAGCGGCAGCGCTGGGGCGAGCGCTCCTCGGTGGATCTGGATGAGCCCGATCTCTCCATCCATGTGCACCTGGGCGGCGGCCAGGCGCGACTGAGCGTGGATGGCAGTGGCGAAAGCCTGCACCGCCGCGGCTACCGCCCCCGCATGGGTCTGGCACCCCTGAAGGAAAACCTGGCCGCCGGCCTGATTCGCCTCACGGGCTGGGATGGCAGCGTGCCCCTGGCCGACCCCCTCTGCGGCTCTGGCACCCTGCTGATCGAGGCCGCCTGCCTGGCCCTGGGCCGCGCCCCCGGTCTCGATCACCGCTTTGCCCTGGAGCGCTGGCCTGATTTCAACGGACAGCTCTGGAGCCAGGCGCTGGAGCAGGCCGGCCGGAGCGAGCGCAGCCAGCTCGCCGATGGCCGCCCACTGGCGCCAGTTGTGGGGCTGGAGCTGGATGGCGACGTAGCCGATCAGGCCCGCGCCAATGCCGCAGCCGCGGGCGTGGGCCATGCCATAACGATCCAGAGCGGCGATTTCCGCAGCTTCCAACCGCCCGAGGGACCCGGCGTGCTGGTCTGCAACCCGCCCTACGGGGAACGCATCGGCGATCGCGATGCCCTGGAGCCGCTCTATGCCGATCTGGGGCGCATGGTGAAGGAACGCTGCAGCGGCTGGGATTTCTGGCTGCTGAGCGGCAACCCCGAGCTCAGCGGAGCCCTGCGGATGAAAGCGAGCCGGCGCATCCCCGTCAGCAACGGCGGCATCGATTGCCGCTGGCTTCACTACACCGTTCGCTGAAACCCAGGCAGCCATCGCACAATCGGGTCAGCACCTCCCCCCCTGGAATGCTCTGGAGTCTTGCTCTGCCGCTGGCCACGTCTGCAGCAGAGAACCACGCATCACTCAGTGCCGTGCCCCTCGAAGCACAAGTGCTGTTCATCGGAGTGGTGTTTCTAGGCACACTCATCATCAGCCGCTTCTCGATCCAGGTCGGCGTACCTGCCATCCTCGGCGTCCTCGTCCTTGGACTGGCAATCAACATCAACGTCCTCGATATTGACCACACCGAGGTGGAGACACTGCACGTCTTCGCCCTGGCATTACTTCTGTTTTATGCGGGGCTGAAAACAGACATCAAATCCATCAGAGGCTTCCTTGAATACGGACTGCTGTTGGCCACTGGGGGCGCCGCCATCTCGACACTGATCCTCGGATCAGCGATCTACTGGCTGGCTTCCGCGAATGGAGGCAATCTCGCACCGGGACTGAGCGAAACAATGCCGATTGGCGCAGCCTTCCTGATCGCCGCTTGCCTGGGCTCCACGGATGCAGGAGCGACCCTTGCGGTTCTGACCCAGGTCAAGCGATACGTGCCAGAGCGCGTGAGACATCTGCTCGAATTCGAATCGTCGGTCAATGACCCCTCTGCCCTGATCATCTTTGGAATCTGCCTGAGCTTCTTCACCGTCGCCAGTGGCCCCAGCCAATCCATGCAGACCCTTGCCATCAGTGCAACCAGCAGCCTGATCCAAAAAATCGGATCAGGACTCCTGGTCGGCATAGGCCTGGGCTATGCCGCAAAAATCGCCATCAATCGCCTGGTATCCGACAAAGAGCAACTGCTTGTCGTGGCCATGTCAATTGCCTTCATCGACTATGGCTGTGCTCACTTTCTGGGCGGCTCTGGCTACGTAGCGGTTTACGTGACCGGCGTCTTCATGGCCAACATCCGTTATCGGGACGACCAGATCAACCACCAGAGCATCCAAGAGACGCTGCTTCCCTTCAATACGATGACGGAAATCAGCACATTTCTACTTTTCGGTCTCTTGGTCAACCCTTCAGACCTGATTCCAAGCCTGCCATCCGGAATCGCCACCGCCGTTGCACTGATGTTCTTTGCAAGACCGTTGAGCGTGTTCTTTTTTCAGCGGATCTCTCCATTCAACCTTCGCGATTCCGCCCTCATCTCCTGGTGCGGACTGCGAGGAGCCGTTCCTCTGGCACTGTCCTTCAACGTGGCCACAGCCGTCCCCACTCTCAAGGGCCTGACACCCACGTTCTCAGCTCAACTGGCACAAAACAGCCAGAGCATTGTGTTCATCGTGGTGATCCTCAATCTGCTGGTGCAGGGCCTGTCGCTGCCTCCGGTCTGCCGCTGGCTCAACGCCCCACCAACGCCCGCGTCGTCTTCATGAGACCCGCCATCGTTTCCGGCAGGTATGGGCCTTTGGTGAGCTGACCACCCAACCGCAGCAGTAGCCCGCTGAGCACCAGGTTGGCGGCGGCCCATGCCAGCAACGCCTGGATCCAGCCCCAGCCCTGCACTAGCACGAGCCACAGCACCAGCGCCAGCTCCGCGGCCAGCACGGCTATGAGCAGAGCCACCATCCCGGCACCCAGCAGCAGCGCGCCAACGATCAGCCGGCGCTTCTCCCGATCAACCTCCTTGAGGGCGATGCGCACATGCAGATCCATCACCGAGGTCACCAGACCCGTGATGCGCGAGGCGGCTTCCAGAGGCAGTCCGCGGCGGCGATCGTCGCGGCTGTTGCCGCTGCTCTCCGTCATGCCGAACGCCGGCCCGAAGCCAGCAGCAGACCCACCAGCACACCCACACCAGCGGCCAGCCCCAGGGCCATCAGCGGCCGCTCCCGCACAGGCTTCTCGATCCGGGGCCGCAGGGTGGCATTGAGATCATCCAGCAGATGTTCGAGCTGCTCCTCCAGGGGCCGCAGGGAATCCGCGAGGTGATGCGCCTGATCACCGGTGACCTGCACCAGCTCCAGCAACTGCTGCTTCACCCCTTCGCTGGTGCGCCCGGTCTGCCGGGCGATCACCTCCACCACCGTGTCAAAGCTGCCGCGGGTGGCCTCCAGCGTGTGACGAGCCACCTCGGGCCACTCTCGCTGGATGGATGGCAGAAGAGCGTCGAAGTGATCCCTGAAGTGACTGGCCGTGGCGGTCTCCACGGTCGTACCGGGGGCCTGAGGCTCAGCGGTGGCGTCGCCGGAGGGGTTGGAATCCATGGCGAAACAAGCCGGGATGGCTGGGGTGCTGGGCCCAAGCTAAGGACGGCGGCTTGAAAACGTCAGGGGCTCCGCTACTTTGCAGTTGCTCGGCGCTCGGGCCTGTTGGTTCACATCAATCAGGTAGAGCTCACGCACTTCAAGTCGTTCGGGGGGTCGATGACCATCCCCCTCGAACAGGGCTTCACCGTGGTGACCGGCCCCAACGGCAGCGGTAAGAGCAACATCCTCGATGGCGTTCTGTTCTGCCTGGGCCTGGCCAGCAGTCGCGGCATGCGGGCTGAACGCCTGCCCGATCTGGTGAACAGCTCCATGCTCAAGCAGGGCAAGGCAGCTGAGACCGTGGTGACAGTGCGCTTCGACCTGCGCGACTGGCAGCCGGACGAGGCTGAAGCCGGCCTGGAGCCCCCCGAGGAGGGTCCCTGGATCAAGCCCGGGCAACAGGAGTGGTCGGTGACCCGCCGGCTGCGCATCGCTCCCGGTGGCACCTACGCCAGCAGCTACAGCGCCGATGGCGTGGCCTGCAACCTGCAGCAGCTCCAGACGCAGCTGCGCCGCCTGCGGGTTGATCCCGAGGGCAGCAACGTGGTGATGCAGGGCGATGTGACCCGCATCGTGTCGATGAGCGCCAAGGAGCGGCGCGGCATCATCGATGAACTGGCCGGGGTGGCCCTGTTCGATTCGCGTATCGAGCAGACCCGCAGCAAGCTCAGCGAGGTGCAGGAGCGCGAGGAACGCTGCGCCATCGTGCAGCAGGAATTGCTGGTCTCGCGCCAGAAGCTGGAGCGCGACTGCGCCAAGGCCCGCACCTATCAGGATCTGCGCGAGCGCTTCCAGCGGGGCCGGCTGCAGGAACAGGTGCTCGGCTTTGAGCAGGCGCAGCAGGAACAGCGGCAGCTGCAGAGCCGTCAGGCGGCCCTGGTGCAACAGCAGCAGAGCGATCGGCAGACGATCGCAGAGGCCAGAACCAGCCTGGAGCAATCCGCCAAGGCGCTCGAGGCCCTGCAGGCCGAGGTGAAGGCCCTCGGCGAAGACAGCCTGCTGGCGGTGCAATCCGAGCTGGCCGGCCTGGATGTCAGCGGCCGCGAGCTGGCACGCCAGGCCGAGAAACATCAAAAGAGCGCTGAAGACCTGCAGCGCCAGCGCCAGGAACTGGCGCGCCAGCAGGGAGAGCTGCGCCAGCAGCAGAGCCAGCTGGCCGCCCCGGACGATGACGCCGCCCTGGAACGAGCCGAAACCGGCTGTCGCAGCGCCGAAGCGGCCGTGGAGCTCTCGCGCCGCCGCCTCGGCGAGGTGGCCGGCCGCAGCGGCAGCTGGATGGAGGAGCAGAAACAACGCAGCCAGCGGCGGCAGGAGCTGCAGGCACGGCTGTCACCGCTGCAGGCCGAGCAGCAGCAGCTGGCGGCGCGGCTGCAACAGGAGCAGGAGCGGCTCACGGAGCTGCAACAGCAACAGGCCGATGACGTCGCCAGCAGCGATGGCGTGGCCAGTGCGCTCGATCAGCTCGAAGCCGAATGGCAGCAGCTGCTCAAGGACCTGCAGACCCAGCAGGGCCGCGCCCAGGAGCTGGCGGAGGCCCTGGCCCTGCAGCAGCGCACCCGCCAACGGCTCGAGCAGGAGCAGGTGGGCATCGAGCGCGAGATCGCCCGTGTGGAATCCCGCCGCGAAACCCTGCAGGAAAGCCGCGGCACCGGTGCCCTGCGCCTGCTGCTGGAGGCCGGCCTCGATGGCATCCACGGACTGGTGGCCCAGTTGGGAGACGTGGAGGAACGGCACCGCCTAGCCCTGGAGGTGGCCGCCGGCGCCCGCCTGGGCCAGGTGGTGGTCGAGGACGACCGCATCGCCGCCCGCGCCATCGACCTGCTCAAGAGCCGGCGCGCCGGCCGCCTCACCTTCCTGCCGCTCAACAAGATCCGCGGGGGTGGCGGCAGCCCCGGGAACAGCGCCGCCTTCCAGCGCGGCAGCGGGCCCGGCGCCAGCGGCGGAGATGGCCTGGTGGGCAGCGCTGTGGACTTAGTGCGCTTCGAACCGGTCTATGGCGAAGTGTTCCGCTACGTGTTCGGCGACACGCTGGTGTTCCGCGATCTGGCCAGCGCCCGCCGCGAGCTGGGCCGCTGCCGCGCCGTGACGCTCGATGGCGAACTGCTCGAGAAGAGCGGCGCCATGACCGGCGGCAGCTTCCAGCAGCGGGGTAACCAGCTCAGCTTCGGCGCCGCCAGTGATGCCGATGAAGCCGAACCCCTGCGCCGCCGCCTGCTGGAGCTGGGCGAAACCCTGGCGGCCAGCCGCCGCAAGGAAGGCGAGCTGGGCCGCCAGCTGGAGGACCTGCGCCCCCAGC
>JBDKGF010000069.1:0-3390 GCA_039798305.1 Cyanobacteriota bacterium | reverse complement strand
TCGCCGCCGACCACGTGATTCAGAACGCCGCCGGCTTCCGCAGGGCGGTGGAAGCCGGCATGGCCGCCGCCGAAACCGGCCAGCTGGTGACGTTCGGGATCGTGCCCACGGCCCCGGAAACGGGCTACGGCTACATCGAGGCGGCGGAAGCACTCCATCCAGCCGATGACAGCGATCAAAAGCCTCTGCAGCCTGTGCGCATCGCGCGCTTTGTGGAGAAGCCGGATCGCGCCACCGCCGAGCAGTTCCTGGCCAGCGGGCGCTTCACCTGGAACAGCGGCATGTTTCTGTTCAAGGCCAGCGCGATCCTGGCGGAGCTGGAGCGCCTGGCGCCAGAGGTGGTGAGCGCCTGCCGCTCCGCCCTCGAGCACGACAGCGAAGACCTCGATTTCCTGCGCCTCGAACGCGAGGCCTTCGCCGCTTGCCCCAACGTGGCCATCGATGTGGCGGTGATGGAGCGCACCGACCGCGGCGCCGTGCTGCCGCTCAACGCCGGCTGGAGCGATGTGGGCAGCTGGAGCGCCCTCTGGGAAACCGCCGAGCAGGACGACGCCGGCAACGTGCTCCGGGGCCGGGTGATCAGCGAAGCCAGCAGCAACTGCTACCTGCGCAGCGAACACCGCCTGGTGGTGGGGCTGGGGGTGGACAACCTGGTGGTGGTGGAAACCGATGACGTGGTGCTCGTCGCTCACCGCGAGCGGGCCCAGGACGTGAAAACGATCGTGAGCCTGCTGGAGCGCGAAGGCGCCCGGGAAAGCAAGGCGCACCGGCGCATCTACCGCCCCTGGGGCAGCTACGACGGCATCACCGAAGGCGAGCGCTGGCAGGTGAAAAAGATTGTCGTGAACCCCGGTGCCAGCCTGTCGCTGCAGATGCACCACCACCGCGCCGAGCACTGGATTGTGGTGAAGGGCACGGCCCTGGTGGAGAAGGATGGCGTGGAAGAGCTGCTCGGGGAAAACCAGAGCACCTACATCCCCCTGGGCTGTAAGCACCGCCTCTCCAACCCCGGTCGCATCCCGGTGGAAATGATCGAAGTGCAGAGCGGCCCCTACCTAGGGGAAGACGACATCCGCCGCTTCGAAGACCGCTACGGCCGCAGCGACCTGGCGCCCAAGCTCACTCCACAGTGACGCTCTTGGCCAGGTTCCGCGGTTGATCCACGTCCAACCCGCGGTGCGCGGCGATGTGATAACTGAGCAGCTGCATCGGGATCACCGTCAGCAGCGGACTCAGCAGTTCATCCACCACAGGCACCGGTAGCAAGGTGTCGAACAGCTCCGCATCGGCGCAGTCCGGAGCCACACCGATCAGCTGGGCATCGCGGGCCTTGGCTTCCTGGGCATTGCTGAGCACCTTGTCGAACACCGTGCCCGGCACCGCGATCGACACCACCGGCACCCGCGCATCCAACAGCGCGATCGGCCCGTGCTTCATCTCGCCGGCCGGATAGCCCTCCGCGTGGATATAGCTGATCTCCTTGAGCTTCAGCGCACCCTCGAGAGCGATCGGGTAGTTGATGCCACGGCCCAGGAAGATCACGTCCTGCGTGTCGGCGAACAGGTGTGCCAGCTGCTCACAGCGGCGGTCGTGGTCATCCACCAGCGCCCGCAGTTGCTCAGGCAAGGCCCGCAGACCAGCGGCCAGCTGGCGCAGCTGCTCGGGGCCATGGCCCGTGGCACCGCCGCCATGGCGTTCAGCAAAGGCCAGCGCCAACCCATAGAACGCCAGCAGCTGGCCCAGGAAGGTCTTGGTGGCCGCCACACCCACCTCAATGCCGGCACCGATATCGAGGATCTGATCCACCAGCCGCCCCAGCGAGCTCTCCGGCCGGTTGGTGATCCCCAGCAGCCGCGGCGCATAGGCCGGATCCGCCACCGCTCGCCGCCGCTCCTGCTCCATCGCCAGCGCCGCCAGCGTGTCGGCCGTCTCACCGGATTGGGTCACACCGATCGTGAGCGTGTTCGCGCTCAGCGGCGGCGGTGCATAACGAAACTCGCTGGCATAAAACACGCTGGTCGGAATCCCCGCCAGCTGCTCCAGCAGATAGGCACCCACCTGCGCCGCATGGCGGCTGGTGCCGCAGGCCAGGATCTGGATGCGCTCCACGCCCTCATACACGCTCTCATCGAGAGGTAAGGCCACCAGCGACCCGGCATGGGGCGCAGCTCCGGGTTCGCTCTCCGGCAGATGACGCGCCACCCACAGCGCCGCCGTTTCCGGCTGCTCGTGGATCTCCTTGAGCATGAAGTGGCGGAAGCTGCGCTTATCCGCCACGTGCTCGGTGCCGCTCAGCAGGCTCGGCGTGCGCTGCACCCGATCACCGGCCGCGTTGTAGAGCTCAATGCCCAACGGCGTCAGCAGCGCCACTTCCCCGTCTTCCAGCGGCAGGATCGTGCGGGTGAACCCGGCCAGGGCCGGTGTATCGCTGGCGCAGAGAAACTCGCCTTCCCCCAGGCCGATCAGCAGCGGTGCCGCCTTGCGGGCCACCACCAGGGCTCCTGGCAGCTCAGCCCACACCACCGCAAGCGCATAGGCCCCATGCAGCCGCGGCAACACCGCCTGCAGCGCCTCCAGCAGCAGCGCACCGCTGGGCGCAGACCCGCCGGCCTGCAACCGCGACAGCTCGCGGCTGAGCAGATGCGGAATCACCTCCGTATCCGTATCGGAGCGGAACACAACCCCTTCCGCCTGCAGCTCTTCCCGCAGCGTGCGGTAGTTCTCGATGATCCCGTTCTGCACCACCGCCACCCGGCCAGGCCCATCGAGGTGAGGGTGGGCGTTGCGTTCCTCCGGCTTGCCGTGCGTTGCCCAGCGGGTGTGACCGATGCCGCACTGCCCCGGAGCACCAGCCGCTTCAAACCGCTGGGTGAGATTCACCAGCTTGCCCTCGGCGCGCAGGCAGCTCAGCTGCCGCTCTCCGTTCACCGTGGCAATCCCGGCCGAGTCGTAGCCGCGGTATTCCAGCTGGCGCAGACCTTCCAGCAGCAGGGGGGCCGCTTCGCGCGAACCGATCACCGCAACGATGCCGCACATAGCGCTGCCAACAACAAAAAAAGCCCGGCAGGGGCCGGGCTTGAGCTTATGGGAAGAAGCCGAAAGGCTCAGTAAGCGAGACCCATCGAACGGGTGGTCTCGTCGCCGAGGTAGACGCGGATCGAGAGGAAGTCGGTGGGGCAGGCTGTTTCACAGCGCTTGCAACCCACGCAGTCTTCGGTGCGGGGCGACGAGGCGATCTGGCCGGCCTTGCAACCGTCCCAGGGCACCATTTCGAGCACATCGAGGGGGCAAGCCCGCACGCACTGAGTGCAACCGATGCAGGTGTCGTAGATCTTGACGGCGTGGGACATGTCGCCTCGGGACGCGACGCCCAAGGTACCCAGGCTGAAC
>JBDKGF010000068.1:0-3800 GCA_039798305.1 Cyanobacteriota bacterium | reverse complement strand
TTGCCCTTGTTCTTCAGCAGCCAATCGACAGCGGGCTCAGCCTGCTGGTTGGGAGCAGCACCGCTGTAGAAGATGTTCTTGGAGCACTCCTGACCTTCGTACTGAATCGGGTAGAAGAGGAAGTGATCCTTGGCCTCGAACACCGGCAGCATCGCCTTGCGGCTGGCGGAGGTCCAACCGCCGAACACGACGGCAACCTTGTCCTGATCGATCAGCTTGGTGGCCTTCTCAGCGAAGGTGGGCCAATCGGAAGCGCCGTCCTCCTCCACGGGAACGATCTTCAGCTTCTTGCCGTCGATGGTGATGCCACCTTTGGCATTGATCTCATCGATGGCCATCAGCTCGGCTTCGGCCACCGTGTTTTCGGAGATGGCCATGGTGCCGGAGCGGCTGTGAAGGATGCCCACCTTCACTTCGCCATCGAAATCACCGCCGGCTTTGTCTGCACCCCCGCAGGCCACGAGTGACAACGAGGTGGCCAGAGCTGTGGCACCGCCCAGCAGACGCAGCGAAGTCTTTCGCATCGAAGGGGACGTCATGGAAGGAAAGTCACAAAAGAGCTGCCGCCGGTCAGCGGTGACCGGAAGGTATCGGCGTGAGCACTCCGCCTTTGGTATCAATTGGCACCATTTGGCAAACCCATGAGATCCAGGGCCCCAAAAAAGGTTCCAGCGGCGCTAACGGAAGTGTCGTCTGTGTCTGTTGATACGGATTGAGGCTCAGCCGGGCAGTTGCTGCAAGACGAACGCCTCCACCTGTTCGAGGCCCTCACCGGAGTGCAGATTGGTGAAGCACCAAGGCCGACCGGGACGCATCCGCTCGGTATCGCGCTGCATCACCTCCAGGCTGGCGCCCACCATCGGCGCCAGATCGATCTTGTTGATCACCAACAGATCGGAGCGGGTGATGCCGGGACCGCCCTTGCGAGGGATCTTGTCGCCGGCGGCCACATCAATCACATAGATGCATCGATCCACCAGCTCGGGGCTGAAGCTGGCGGCCAGGTTGTCGCCACCGCTCTCCACCAGCACCAGGTCCAGACCGGGATAGGCCGCCTCCAGATCAGCCACGGCGGCGCGGTTGATCGAGCAGTCTTCGCGGATGGCGGTGTGGGGGCAGCCACCGGTTTCCACACCACGAATCCGGCCAGGCTCCAGCGCACCGGCACGGGTGAGGAACTGGGCGTCCTCCTGGGTATAGATGTCGTTAGTGACCACCGCCAGCTGCAGCCGATCCCGCAGCCGCCGGCACAACGCCTCCACCAGGGCGGTCTTGCCGGAGCCCACCGGTCCGGCCACCCCAACCCGCAAACGACTGGCTGTCATCAGCGCACCACCCGATCAGCTCGCTGCAGCAAATCCTCCGGCACCGTGACACCGATCGCTTTGGCGGTAGCCAGGCTCACCAACAAATCCGTGCTGGTGAGGGGTTGGAAGGCCATCTGCGCCGGCGACTCGCCGTTGAGCACCCGAACGGCAAGCTTGCCGGCCGCCATGCCGTCATCGCGATAGTTCCAACCGATCACCGCCAGGCAACCGGGGAGCTGCAGATCAGGCGGATCCACCGAATACACGGGAAGGCGGTGCTCGAGGCCCACCTTGCAGATGGCGGCGAAGGCCTCAATCGTGGCGTAATCGCCGATCTTCACGAACGCCTCCACCTGCTGCTGCACCAGCGTCTTGGCGGCCTGTGGCACCTCGCCGGCGTTCGCCACCGGCTGTTCCACCACAGTGATGGCGCGCCGAGCGGCCTCCCTGCGCATCAGCGCCGCCTCGTAACTGGAATTGGCTTCAGCGGGATTGAAAATCAGTCCCACGCGCTTGAGCTCGGGATCGATCTCACGGGCCAGATCGAGCTCCTTGCCCACGGGATTGGTGCCCACCGTGCCCACCACGTTGGGGCGGTGCTGCCCAACGCCACCGGGGGGTGTGCCAGCGCCGGCGCCCCAGGGGTTGGAGCAGTAGCAGAACACCACCGGCGTGGTGGCGGGCATCACCTGCATGGCGGCCTGCAGCGGTGGCGTGCCCACGGCCAGCACCAGGTCCACCGCATCGCGCAGAAACTGCTGCATCACCACCGTGGTGTTGGCCGGCAGACCCGCCGCATCTCGGCGCAGGTAGCTGACGGTTTCGCCCTCGCGAAATCCAGCCGCAGCCAGGGCCTGCTCGAAGCCCAGACGGGTGAGGTTGGGGGGCTGAGCATCCACCATCTGCAGCACCCCGATCAACGGCCGGGGTCCGCGTTGCCCGCGGCCGCAGGCGGCCATCAGCAGGGATCCAGCCAAGCCCGCGGCGCCACAAACCAGAAAGCGGCGGCGCGGCAGCGTCATAGCAGCGATCAAGGATCCATCCGCACTGTGCCGCTGGCCGCAGGCAGCGGCAATGGCGCTCCGCCGCGTGCCATTGCCGAGCCATCAACGCTGTTGCGGCGCGATCAACTCCGAAACAACCGGGAATAGAGCTCTTGGTGCTGCAGCTGGGCCAGACCGGCGCCGATGCCGCCGTTCCAGAGGTCATGCGGATCCAATCGGGCCAGCTCCCCGGCCCGATCCGCAATCAGCGGCGCCAGGTTGAGCTGGAGGCGTTGCCCCTGGGTGGGACCCAGCGGCACCAGCCGCACGGCTGCACTGATCTGATTGGCGACCCAGCTGTAGAGGTAGGCCTCCTCCAGCTCGGGCGAGGCAATCTCCAGGCACAACGCCGCCCAGGCAAATGCCCCGGGCCATGCCAGAGCCACCGCAGCGCCGGGCAGCGGTGATCCCAGATCGGCGAGCAGCTGCAGCAGCGACTGCCCCATCTGGCGCTGCTGCGCGCGCACTTCGGCCGCTTCCCGTTGAGCCAGCAACCAGCGATCGAGCTCTTCCGCTGTGCCCAGGGCACCCGGCTCCTGCATTGCAGCCCGCAGCGCCACTTGCAATCCAGCCAGGGCAGCGGCCTCCACGGCAACGGCACCGCGCTCCAATTCAGCGCGCAACCAGCGCTCCAGCGGCTCCACCCCGGCCACAGTGCCGCGTTGCACCAGCACCTCGAGTCCTTCGGAGTAGCTGAAGGCCCCCACCGGCAAGGCGGGGCTCACCAACTGGAACAACCTGAGTCGGGCGGCAGCGCTGCTCACGGGTGGGGATGGCCGTGATCGTGGTGGCCGTGGTGGTGATGCCCCAGGCCTTCGTAGGCGCCGGCTTCGGGCTGAAACGGCAACTCCGCCAGCTCCACCGCCAGACCTCTTTGGCGCAGCAGATCAGCCAGCACGCTGTCCTGGAGAAGCACCAGCCTGTCGGCGTGGAGTTCCATCGCCACGTGGCGGTTGCCCAGGTGATAAGCGGCCTGCAACAGGGTCAGGGGGTCGGTACTGCGCACCTGCATCACCGGCTCCACCGCCGCCTCCACCTGCACCTGAATCTGACCATCGGCGCTCGCCAGGCGCTCGCCGGGGCGAAGGGCTACGCCTCGGGGGAGTTGCAGCAGCAGATCCACGCCGCAAGCGGAGCGGCGATGCCCACGCAGGCTGGTGCGTTCATCGGCGGCGAGGGGCAAATGCAACACCGTGCCCGCCGGAGGGAGAGGAGCTTGATCGCTCAAGCGCTCCACCAGCTGGATGGCGGCTGGGTGCGACATCTGGGAGATCGGATCTGCGGAGCGAGCTGCACCCTGGCGGTCGCCGGAGTGCCACTCTGTGATCATCGCTACCAAAGCAGAGCAGCAGCGGCCTGGAGCATGCGGCCATGAACGCCACCCTCCCCGCCGGCCAACAACCTGAAGCAGCCGCAGGCTGGTGCGCCACCGCCTCACTGCAGTTTCAAC
>JBDKGF010000067.1:0-2635 GCA_039798305.1 Cyanobacteriota bacterium | reverse complement strand
TCTCCGGCGGGGTGGACAGCTCCCTCACCGCAGCGTTGCTGGTGGAAGCGGGCTGGCAGGTGGAGGGCCTCACCCTCTGGTTGATGAGCGGCAAGGGTGCCTGCTGCGCCGAGGGCTTGGTGGATGCGGCCGGGATCTGTGAGCAGCTCGGTGTGGAGCACCACGTGGTGGATTTCCGCGAGCACTTCAAGGCGCAGATCGTGGATTTCCTGGTGGAGGGCTATGCCGATGGCATCACGCCGTTGCCCTGCTCACGCTGCAACCGCGAGGTGAAGTTCGGCCCGATGCTGCGCTGGGCTGAGGAGGAGCGCGGCATCGCGCGTATCGCCACCGGTCACTACGCGCGCGTGTGCCACAGCGAGCAGAGCGACAACGGCCGCCATCACCTGCTGCGGGGCCTCGATCGCCAGAAGGATCAGAGCTACTTCCTCTACGACCTGCCCCAGGAGGCCCTGGGCCGGCTGGTGTTTCCCCTGGGCGAACTCACCAAGGCTGACACCCGTCTTGAGGCCGCCCGCCACGGGTTGCGCACCGCGGAGAAGCCGGAAAGCCAGGACCTCTGCCTTGCGGACCACCACGGCTCGATGCGTGCCTTCCTCGACGCCTACCTGCCGCCGCGCCAGGGCGAGATTGTGCTGGCGGATGGCCGTGTGCTGGGGCAGCACGACGGCATTCAGCACTTCACCATCGGCCAGCGCAAGGGCCTGGGTGTGGCCTGGAGCGAGCCGCTGCATGTGGTGCGCCTCGATGGCGCCATGAATCAGGTGGTGGTGGCCCCCCGGCGGGATGCGGCCTGCTCGCAAGCGGTGGTGGGTGCAGTGAACTGGGTGTCGATTGCGCCGCCCGAGGTTCCGATCGACGTGGAGGTGCAGGTGCGCTACCGCAGCGGAGCCGTGGCGGCTCGCTTGTCTCCCCTGCCGGCCACCGATGCCGATGCAGCCGCTGGGCGGCCCCATCGCTGCCGGCTGGAGTTTGTCGAGGAGCAGTTTTCGATCACGCCTGGCCAGGCTGCGGTCTTCTACAGCGGTGATCGGGTGCTGGGGGGCGGGCTGATTCAGCGCTGAGGAGCTTCCGCCCGCTTCTCACCAGTAGGGATCGGTGGACAGCTCCACCGTGAGCTCACCGCTTTTGCTTGCGGGTACGGTGGCGATGCAGGCGCGGATGGTGGTGCCGTTCACGTCGATCTCGCAGGCACCGCAGCTGCCGCCGAGGCATCCGGTGGGGATGGCAAAGCCGGCCTGGCGCGCGGCGTCCAGCCAGTCGCGGCCTGCTGGGCAGTGCGTGCTCTGACCCGACGACCAGTGGATCAGCATCTGCTTGCTCATGGCTGGCTGAGTAACGGCTTGAGATTCACGTGTGCTTCGAAGGCATCGGCGAGCCGATCCAGAAGGGCATCGCGCTGACGGCTGTGGTGTGGTTGCTGTTCGCTGAGCGATGGCAACCCTTTGCGCTGCCGCAGCTGGTTAAGCCAGCGCCGTCGCCACGCGCCGCTCTCGAATACCCCATGCAGGTAGGTGCCTGTCACGCTGCCGTACACCCAGCCCAATTCGGCATCGCTGCAGAGGGGTTCGCAGGGTTCGAGCGCCGTGGTGCTCCCTCGGTGCAGCTCAAAGCCTTCGATCGGCAGGGGTGTGCTGTTGCTCACGGCCGGCCATTGGGCCTTGCTGGTCCGCTGTCTCAGCGCTTTGCTGCCACCGAAGACCGTGCGCAGCGGCAGCAGGTTGAGCCCGGGCGCAGTTGAGATGCCCTCGCGTCCGCCCTCGCGTCCGTCTGGATCGTGCAGTTCACGCCCGAGCAGTTGCATGCCGCCGCAAATGCCGAAGACGTGACCCCCCTGCGCTGCAAATCCCTGCAACTCGCCGCAGAGTGCAGCACTTTGCTGCAGAGCTTCCAGGTCGCGCAGGGTCTGCTTGCTTCCGGGCACCACCACGGCATCGGGCTGGCCCAGCGCTTCTCCCGGTGCCACCCAGCGCAGTTGCACGGTGGGTTCGGCTTCCAGGGGGTCGAGGTCGGAGAAGTTGCTCAGCGACGGCAGTTTGAGCACGGCGATCTCCAGTTCGGCGCCGCGCTTACGGCCGCGGCGCTCCAGCAGATCGAGGGAGTCTTCGGGTGGGAACAGCTCATCGAGCCAGGGCATCACACCGAGCACCGGAATGCCGGTGTTGGCCTCCAGCCAGCGGCGCCCTTCATCGAAGAGTTCACGGCGGCCGCGGAAACGGTTGATCAGCAGCCCGCGGATCAGCGGACGCTCCACCGGCCGCAGCAGTGCCAAGGTGCCCACCAGCTGGGCAAAGACGCCGCCGCGTTCGATGTCGGCCACCAGGATGCAGCGAGCGCGCAGGTATTGCGCCAGGCGCAGGTTGGTGAGGTCGCGCGGCTGCAGGTTCACCTCCACGGGGCTGCCGGCCCCCTCCAGCACCAGCCGCCCGTCGGGATGCGCTGCCTGCAGCTCGCTCAGGCCCTGGCGGATGGCAGCCCAGCCGGGCCGGAACCAATCGCGGTAGTAGTGCTCGGCGCGGCAGCTGCCCACCGATTGCCCGAGGTGGATCACCTCACTGGTGCTGTCGCCCTGGGGCTTGAGCAGCACCGGATTCATTGCGCACTGGGGTTCGAGCCCCGCGTCCCAGGCCTGCAG
>JBDKGF010000066.1:0-5315 GCA_039798305.1 Cyanobacteriota bacterium | reverse complement strand
CCTGGCTTCCCGGAGGATTGTGGAGCTGCTTCGCGCTGCTGGGGAGCTTCGGCGCAGCGCTGGGAGTGGTGGAGCTGCTGCGTCAGGGGCGCACGCGCCTGGCCTGACGCAGCCAGCTGCCAATCCGCTTCAGATCAGCTTGATGCCGCGCAGCACGAAAGAGATCGCCGCTGCCGCCACCAGACCGCCGCCGACTAGGGCGAGATAAATCACAGGACCCATCGCTGGATGTGTTTTGAAAGTCACAGCCATTACAGCAGAACCCCACTGCATCCCAGCGCCCCACCTAGGGTTGAACGACTACCACCGGTGAAGCCCACCCGGGCAAGCCGTTGCTCGGATCCAAGGATCACTCGACCGCGGCATGCGCACACTGCTGATCTACCCGGAGTTTCCCAAGACCTTCTGGAGCTACGAGAAGATCCTGGAGCTGGAGAAACGCAAGGTGCTGCTTCCCCCGCTCGGGATGGTGACCGTGGCGGCCTTGCTCCCGCAGCACTGGGAGATGAAGCTCGTCGATCGCAACGTTCGGGAGGTGAGCGAGGCGGAATGGGAGTGGGCAGAGCTGGTGGTGATCTCCGGGATGATCGTGCAGAAGGCCGACATGGCCGTGCAGATCGCCCGAGCCAAACAGCGCGGTCTGCCGGTGGCCGTGGGCGGCCCCTTCGCCAGCTCCACACCGGATGCACCGGAGCTGGAACTGGCCGATTTCAAAGTGCTCGATGAGGGTGAGATCACCCTGCCGATGTTCATCGAGGCGATCGAGCGGGGCGAATCCGGTGGACGTTTCTCCGCCAACGGCGACAAACCGGATGTGACAGGCACGCCGATCCCGCGCTTCGATCTGCTCGAGCTCGATGCCTACGACTCGATGAGCGTGCAGTTCTCGCGGGGCTGCCCATTCCAGTGCGAGTTCTGCGACATCATCGTGCTCTACGGGCGCAAACCGCGCACCAAAACACCAGAGCAGCTCGTCGCTGAACTGCAGCGCCTCTACGAACTGGGCTGGCGCCGCGCCATCTTCCTGGTGGATGACAACTTCATCGGCAACAAGCGCAACGCCAAACTGCTGCTGCCGGCGATCAAGCAGTGGCAGATCGAACGCGGATATCCCTTCAGCTTCACCACGGAAGCCTCGGTGGATCTCGCCTCCGACGAGGAGATGATGCGGATGATGGCCGAAGCCCGCTTCGAGGCGGTGTTTCTCGGCATCGAAACACCGGATGAAGCGAGCCTCTCGGTGGCGGGCAAGCACCAGAACACCCGCAGCTCGCTGGAGGAATCCGTGGATCGGATCACCAGCTACGGCATCCGTGTGATGGCAGGTTTCATCATCGGCTTCGACGGCGAAAAGACCGGCGCTGGTGATCGCATCGTGCGCTTCGTGAGCCGCACGGGGATTCCCGCCGCGATGATGGGCATGCTGCAGGCCCTGCCCAACACCGGCCTCTGGCATCGCCTCGAGAAGGAGGGCCGTCTGATTCAGGAAAAGGCCGATGCCAAGGGCGTGAATCAGACCAACCTGCTCAACTTCGTGCCCACCCGGCCGATCCGCGATATCGCCAACGAATACGTGGATGCCTTCTGCCGGCTCTACGAACCGAACGCCTATATCGATCGGGTCACGCACTACTACACCAAGGTGGGCGCGCCCCGCTGGAAAGCGTTCTACAAACCTGAAAACTCCGACAAGCCGGCGCTGCCCCCCCTCAACGATGTGAAGGCGCTGGCGACGGTGATCTGGCGACAGGGCTTCAAGCGCAACACCCGTTTCCGCTTCTGGCGCTCCCTGGCGCGCATCGCCCGGCGCAATCCCGCCAACTTCGAGCAGTACGTGGTGACCCTGGCTCACAACGAGCACTTCCAGGAGTATCGGGCTGTGGTGACGCAGGAGATTGAGGAGCAGCTGGCCTGCCTGCCCCCCGAACCCCCTTCCACCTCGACATCAGCCGCGAGGGAACTGCAGCCGGCCTGATTCGGCCTGGCCCTCGTCAGTCCTGGATGTAAGTGCTGCCATCCTCGAGGCAACGCTCCGCTTTCTGCAGTTCCCGGCCCAGGTACAGGGCGTGATCGAGACAACTCATCGGATGAGGCCCCTCGCCCTCGGTGAGCGCCATGCCCAGCTCCTTGGCCGAACGGCCGCGGTAGATCTTCAGCGGTGTGCGCGGCCCGGCGCCGCGGCAGCTGATCACCTCACCGGTGTCGGGGTCGGTGGCCAGGCCACGCTCATCGATGCCGTTGCCGTAGTGCTCCGCAATCAGCTCTCCAGCTTCGGGATCGAGCTTGATCAGGAAATAACCGGCGGGATCGAGGGCAATGAACCGTTGAGAGAGCCGCTCATCGAGGCTGCGGCGTTGCTCGACTGAAAAGCTCGTCAT
The DNA here is from genome assembly GCA_039798305.1 of Cyanobacteriota bacterium. GTDB lineage: Bacteria > Cyanobacteriota > Cyanobacteriia > PCC-6307 > Cyanobiaceae > Vulcanococcus. The sequence goes on along the minus strand of JBDKGF010000066.1, from coordinate 2,937 downwards.
CTAGGGATGCTACGCAGCCGAGCTGAGCAGATCCGCCGCACCGGCCTTGAAGGGCAGCTCGGCATTGATCGCTTCAATCTGTTCGAGCTGCTCGGCATTGGCCTCCGGCAACCAGCGGCGCACGATCGCGTCAAAGCGCGGGTGATACCAGCGGTGCAGCGAGGCATGGGGGCGGGCCAGAAAGCCGCGGCGGCGTTTGTGGCTGCCGCCGGCACCAGGATCGAACTGCTGGATGCCGCGGCCGATCGCCCACGCAATCGGGGCGTAGTAGCAAACCTCGAAATGGAGGTTGTCGATCTCCTCATCACTGCCCCAGTAGCGGCCCCAGAGCTGGCTGTCGCTATGCACACACAGCGACATGGCCACGGGCTGCTCAGGATCGCCGCGGTGGGCGCTGAACAGCACTAGGTGCTGGCGCAGCTCGGCGGCCGCATGGTCGAAAAAGGCTTCGGTGAGGTACTTGCTGCCCCAGGGCCCCCAACGGGCGCAGTGCTGCTCATAGAAACCATGCATGCGGCTGAGCAGGGCCGGGGTGATCGCCTCCCCCACCACCGGAGTCACCTGCAGGCCAGCGGCTTGCACGGCCTTGCGCTCGCGCTTGATATTGCGGCGCTGATTGGCGTTGAAACTGCCGAGGTAGGCCTCGAAGTCGCTGTAGCCCTGGTTGGTCCACAGGCTCTGCTGGTTCAGCCAGGTGGCGCACCCCGCCGCCTCTGCCAGGGGCTGCCAGGCCGGATCCACATACAGGAAGTTGCAGCTGAAGATCTGGTGCTCGCGGCAGAAGGCATCAATCAGCTCCAGAATCAGCGCCGTGAGCGCCGCGGCATCTTCTCCAGGAGCCGTGAAGAAGCGGTAGCCCAGCACCGGGCTCACCGGACTCATCCCCAGCAGCTTGGGGTAGTAGCGCTGGCCCAGCTGCGCCGCCAGCTGGGCGAACGACTGATCAAACACGAACTCGCCGTAGCTGTGGCCCTTGAGATACAGGGGAGCTGCTGCGATCAGGCGTTCGCCCTCCCACAGGCCGAGATGGCACGGCTGCCAGCCCTGCCTGGGCACCACACTTCCACTGCGCTCCAGCCCCACCAGCCACGACCAGGAGTAGAAGGGGAGGGATTCCGCCGAAACCAGGGCATGCCATTGCGCCTCGGGGATCTCCGCCAGGGCGCGGTGCCAACGGGCCGTGAGCTCTGCCATCAACGCTGGGCGGCACTGCGCGGTCGGCTCGCCAACCTAGGCACCGCGCGGCTGGCGGCGTCGCTCGCCGGGTTGAGCCTGATCAGCGGCCATGGGGCCATCGCCCAGGCCGGGCTGCTGGAGCCGCTGCTGAACCTGATGCGGCCCCAGCTGGAAGCGCGGATCACCACGGCGTGTCAGCAGTGGGCCAGCGGCGGCGATCGCAGCCTGGAGGAGCGGATGGCACCGCCCTGCCGGGCCCTCGCCGGCCCCACCAGCCGCTGCCTGATCGAGGAAACCGAGCGCAGCGGCCGCAGCTTCGGGGTGATGACGGAACTGCTGGCGGGGCGCTTCGGCGACGACAGCGAGGTGGTGGTGAAACGCTGCGCGGGGCGCCTGCTGGGTCTACCGGCCGACAGCTTCATGGATGTACCGATCCGCGACCTGGCGCGCCGGTTCAAGGCGGCAGCAGCTCCTGCACTCACCCCCTGAGGCAGCGGTAGCGCAGCAGCAGTTCATCAGCCTCGAGGCGGCGTTGCTCCTCCAACAGCCAGCGGGAGGGATCGAGAATCACCTCCTGGGGCAGCCAGCTATGGGACCCGCCCAGCAGCAGCGGGCAGAAGGTGAGCTGCAGCTCATCCACCAACTGCTCCTGCAGCAACGCTCCCGCCAGCTCAGCGCCACCCAGCAGCACCAGACGCTGGAAGCCCTGGGCAGCCAGAGCCGCCAGGGTCTCGGCCCAGGGCAGCAGGGGCATCGCCGCGTGGAAACCGACGGGTGGAACCAGCTGGCCTGGGCCCAGGAGCCAGCGCTGCAGCGGCTGACTGAAAAAGCGCAGCTCGGCATCAAAGCCACCGCTGCGGCTCACCACCACAGCCGCGGGCTGGTCGGGCCGGCCCTCACGGCGGCGCTGCTCCAACAGTGATGGTGCGTGGATCAGGCAGGTGCTGCCATGCAGGCGCAGGGTGCGCCCACCGATCAGGCAGGCATCGGCCCAGGCAAGAGCCTCCTCAAGCACCTGGCGATCGCCGCGGCCACCGATCTGCGCGGCCCCACCCGAGGGCGGTGCAAGGCGGCCATCCAGGCTGACCGCCAGCACCAGACGCAGCTCAGGCGCTGGCAAGGGCCTCGAGGGCCTGGGGTTGCATGCCAAGGGCCGGCACCTCGGCGAACACTTCAGCCGCGTTATTGGGGCTTTCCTGCAGGCGCACCTTGTGCAGGCTGGCGCCGAGGCCGGCGATCGGTGCGCTGAGCAGATCGGCGATGTGCAACGCGATGTTCTCGGCCGTGGGCACGGTGGTGGCGAAGTGAGCCACGTCCTTGTTCAGGAAGGTGTGATCGAACGGTTCCACCACCAGCTCGTCGACCAGCCCCTGCAGTGCTGCCAGATCGCAGACCATGCCGGTGCGGGGATCGATGGCACCGCGCACGGTCACCTCAAGCATGTAGTTGTGGCCATGGCCGTGAGGCCGGGCGCACTTGCCGTAGATCGCATCGTTCTCCTCGGGGCTCAGCTCCGGCCGAGCCAGGCGGTGGGCCGCCGCGAAGTGGGTCTTGATGGTGAGGAACGCTTCCATGGAATCGCCGAGCACATCGGCCCAGAGCTTGTCGGTTTCGTAAAGGCGCAGCCCCATCAGGGGCAGGTGGGGCTGAAGGCGGCGCCAGATGGCGAGCGTGAGGGCTTCGGTGGTGGGCAACATGCCGCCGGGCTGCTGCAGATCGAACTCCGGCCAGGCCTCATTGAGGAAGCGGAAGTCGAGCTGG
>JBDKGF010000065.1:0-5073 GCA_039798305.1 Cyanobacteriota bacterium | reverse complement strand
GACTGTTGGAGCAGGGGCCTGCAGTCAGCGTTGCTTCTGTTGCTGCTGGGGTGGGGTATCGGCCATCGGTGGCGCCTCCCTGGGTTGATGCATGCATGATCGCCACGGCGTCAGGGACCAGACAATCCGTGATTTCACGCATTGCCTTGCTGGCCGAGCAGGAGCAGCGTGGTTGGTTTGGCCACGGTTCTCAGCGCCAGAACACCATCCGCGGTGGCTGGGGTGGCTGCCATTGCGGGGAGCAGGGTGTCCAGCCCTCAGCGCGGCGTTGCCGCCACAGCGCTGCAGCCTTCTCGCGGCTGAGTCGCTGTCGCCGTTTGAGCAATGGTGCGGCTTGATCCCTCAGCCACTCACCGCTGGTCACCTCCAGCTCCTGCTGCCAGCGATACCAGATCACCGGCTTGAAATGCAGCACCCGGCGGCCATCAGTGAGCCAGGTCTCAGCCGGGCATGACGGGATGTGCTGCCCTTGTCCCTGTCCGTTGGGCACCCACATGCTTCTGCCCGCCTCAGCTCACCTCCGGCGCCCAGCCCCGCTGACGAGCCATGTCATCAGTCCAGCCCTGGCAGCGATTCAACAGGTGGTCGCCCTGGCCAATCAGGCCCTGGTGCAGCTGACAGGTGAGCAGCGGGATGCACTGCGGCCCGGCGTGATGGCGAAACCAGTGGCAGGTCATGCAGACCTTGCGGCTGCGGCTGGGGCGCAGCACGTCCTGCTCGAGATAAGGCCAGGCCTCGCAGTCACCTGCAGCCTCAACCGCTGCGGCCACAGAGCGATCCGAGCTTGAACGGGAGAGCACCATCACCCAAACCCCATGCGTGCGTACATCTGTACTAGCAGGGATTGGGTGGGTTGTCGCGGGGGCCGTGCTTTCCAAAAAGAGCCCTGGGCCATGGGCGCCCGGGGCTCTTTGCATCAGCGGGACCTTGGCTGCCCGCCTCTCCACGGTCATGGCTCACCTCCACTGCCTTGCGCAAGGGGTGTCGGAACCCTTTGGGGCCTCACGCAACCTGCTTTGCTCGTCTTCTTTCAACGCATCACTGCCTTCTTCCGTTCACTGGTCCAGCGGCCGAGCGGCTGCTTCTCCAAGCGCGGGGAACTGGCTTGCCAACAGGATCACGCCCTGGCTGCCTTTGAGCAGGGCGACTGGCTGGCTGAACTCGAGCTTCTGCAGCTCGCCAATGCCCTGCAGCGCACCGCCATCAGCCGCGGCGGCTACGACGGCCGCTCCTTTGATCTGATGTTCGCCATTGCCGATGTCCTCGAGGCCGATCACGGCTGGAGCTTTAAGCAATCCGACGCCTGGCTCGAGCGCATGGGGCTCTGGGAGGAGGAGTTCTGATTCCCCAAAACGCCGCGGGTAGCCTCCAGCGCTGCCGGCTGTGGCCGCAGCGTTCTTTGCATCGCTGCCCATGAGCGACACCCTCTGGCTCACCACCGCTGAGCTCTGCGAGCACCTGGCGATCAGCCGCTCCACGCTGTTCGCCATCCGCCGCTCAGGACTTCTGAAAGACGGACGCCATCTGGTGGCCAAGAACCCCACCAGCTCCCGTTCCCATCTGCTCTGGCACCGCCAACGGTGCGAGCTGGCTCTCGGGAGGATCAGCTGATGGGGGAGCAACCAATCACCTGGCTGAGCACGTCAGAGCTCTGCACTCATCTCGGCGTCAGCCGCTCCTCCCTGCGTCGTTGGAGCCAGAGCGGGGTCCTACGAGAAGGGCAGCACTGGGTTCGGATGAACCCCTGCTGCCCGCGTTCTGATCAGTTGTGGCAGCCGGAGCGCTGCGCCGAACAGCTCAACAGGCAGCGGCCTCACCGCCGCCCTGCAGCAGCCGGCGCACGACCGACGCCTTGGTCTGCTCACCACTGATCTCACTTAAATACGTGCGGCGGTGCACCTCAGGGCTGTGGCCCATCACCGCCGCCACATCCGCGTAGTTCCAGGTCGTCGTCTCCCTGGCGCGAATGGCATAGGCGTGGCGCAGGTCGTAGGGAACGCAGCGTTCCTTGCGTCGCTGCGCTTTCTTCTTGCCTTGTGCGGGAGCGGTCTCCACCCAGGCATAGAGCTTGTGCGGCAACTCGAACTCGGCGCGGGCATCCGAGCTGCGCAGCTTGTGGCAACACACAGCGCCCAGCCGCTCGTTGTTATCGCAGCGCTTCACCAGATCCCGCTCGGGATCAAAGGGCTGGCCGTCTTCATTGACGAACTTGGGCACATGGCGGCTGCGCAGCTCCTCGAGACGCTGCTCTCCATTGGCGCCACCCAGCTGATAGCGCTCGACCCACTCCAATGGCAGCGGCACGGCGGCGCGAAAGCCTGTTTTGGTCACCTTGATATGACGCGCTGCCACACCGATCGTGATCAGCCCGTTCTCATCCGGCAGGCCTTCGATGTGCCACACCTCATGGGGCCGGAGCCCATAGGTGGCCACCATCGCGAACGCCCAGCCCCACAGCGGGTCGTCCTCCATCACGAGATCCAGCCACTCCTGAATCGCCTCGGTGGTGGGGATCCGCCGGCGTGACTCCCCCGCCTGCAGGAGCGCAACCTTCTTGCGGTTCACCATCCCCTTGAGCTCCTCGCTCAGGGATTCGGGAGCAATCGCCCCAAAGCCGGCGCGCCGCAGCAACGACACCACCTCTCGCTTCTGGCGGAACCCCTGGCGGTGTGTCGCCACCGGGACCAGGGGCTCGAGCGGATCCGCCAGGTGGGCCCGCAGGCTCTCACCGGTGTGCAGCGCAAAACGGCGGACATCCGATTCGCGGGCAGCGCGATCGCCGGGAAGCAGGCAGAAATAGCCCTGCCCCTTGAACGGCCCCACCAGGTTCATGTTCACGCCCTGGCGGCGCTGGAAGGCCACCACGGCCTCGCAGATCTCGGGCCAGCAAGGGGCCAAGTGGGCGGATGGCGCTTCTGCATCACCCGCCTGGGAGCTGAGCAGCTGCTCCAGGCTGGCGTCCGGTTGCTTGCGGGCCTCGCTCACCAGCTGGAAGCAGAGGGCCTCGATCGCCTGGTCGTCCTGGCAGGAGCAGCCGCGCACGGCCCGTTCCCGCACCCGCCGACCCGGCAGGTTTTCGTACACGCTCACCCAACGGCTGTTGTGCCCCACCCGCAGCCGAAAAGGCAGGTGATGGGCGCGCAACACACCGTTGGCGTGGCTCAGAGCGCTGTTGGCCTGTGTCATGGCTCAAAGGCTTTATGGGGAGAGTTCCCCAGCCGCTGGCCGATCGGTCTCACGGCGCCCCAAGGGGTTCCGCGATGTTTGGGGGTGTTTGGGGGAAACCCCCAAACATTTGGCGCAGTTAGCGCTTTCTCAAGCCTTTCGCAATCTCAGTCCGGCCTGGCTCAGAGCCCTGCCAGTAACCTGAAAACGCTTGCTGGGACTGGCAAAAGCCAAGAACCAAAAGGCAAGACTCAAAATGGGTCGTCTGAGATTCGAACTCAGGACCAATCGGTTAAAAGCCGAGTGCTCTACCGCTGAGCTAACGACCCGCCCGGATCTGGAGAACCAGGTTCGGGGGTGGCCCTCGCGGGCACTAGATGAACGTATCACCCGGAGGGGCCAGCCTCCAACCGCGCCGAGAATGGCAGCTCCGTGCCACCGGCAGCCTGCTTGCGATGACCGATCAGCCCTGGCCTCAGCCCACGGTCCATCCCGACGCCTGGGTGGCCGACTCGGCCGTGCTGATCGGCGATGTGCGGCTGGCGGCCGGAGCCAGCCTCTGGCCCACGGCTGTGGCTCGCGGGGACGTCTGCGCCATCCACATCGGTGAGGGCAGCAACGTGCAGGACGGAGCCGTGCTGCACGGCGACCCAGGCCAGCCCGTGACCATCGGCGCCGACGTAACCATCGGCCACCGGGCCGTGGTGCACGGCGCCACCCTGGAGGACGGCTGCCTGATCGGCATTGGCGCCGTCGTGCTCAACGGCGTCACCGTCGGAGCCGGTGCCCTGGTGGCCGCGGGATCGGTGGTCACCAAGACCGTGCCCCCTCGGGCGCTGGTGATGGGCGCACCGGCCCAGGTGAAGCGTGAGCTGAGCGACGAGCAGGCGGCCGAGCAGCGCGAACACGCCCGCCGCTACCGCCAGCTGGCGATGGCCCACGCCGGCCGATCCAGCGATCCCGGCTTCCGGCTGGAGCGCTGACCACCAGGCCGAATTGCTGCGAAATCAGTCAACTGCCCTGGAGCGGGCTCGGCGGCCTGGGGATGGTCCGTAAGATCTCAGGACGCACCTCCGTAACGCCAAGCCATGGACGCCCGGCTTCTGCTCGTTGTGACCCCGATCGCGCTGGCCGCTGGCTGGGCTGTGTTCAATATCGGCCGCGCCGCTGTCGGCCAGCTGCAGATGATGCTCAAGCGCGCCAACGGCTGATCGCCATCAGGCCATCCCATTGCTTCGAGCTCCAGAGCTCCATCCAGGCCCCCGGTTACCCGGGGGCTTTTTTTACGCCCTGAGCGACGGGCTCAGGCGGGGCTCACTGCCCGAAGGCCACCTGGCAGGCCGCATTCAGCAACTGCGCTTCATCGGCGTTCTGGGGTGGTTGGCCATTGAGGGTGCCGGCGCGGCAATCGGCGCTGAAGGTCACGGTGCTGGCGCCGTCATCGGCCTGGAAACGCAGCTGCTCTCCATTGGCCACCACGGAGCCGTAGTAGAGGGAATACTCCGAATCGGGCACAACGATGTAACTGGTCTGGTTGCTCACGGCGCTGTCGACCAGGCTGTCGATCGCCGCGAAGGTGGCCAGACTGCCCAGTCCCCAGGCGGCGGCCCGCCCCGGCCACCAACCCCAGTTATTCCAGGTGTTGCCGCCGTACCAGCCGTAGCGCCAGGGCCGGTTGGAGACCCAGTTGTTGTTCACCCAGTTGGATCGCTGGCGATCCCAGGTGTTGATCGCCTTGCGGCGGGTGGTGTTGCGCTGATCCACGCGAGTGCTGCGGTTGCCCTGGCGAAGGTCGGTGCGACTGGTGCGGTTGTCCTGACGGATCTCAACGCGGTCGGTGCGCTGCTGCGGGCGATCGGCGCCGCGGGCCCCACTGAAGGAGCTGCGGGATGCGCTGCGGCCACTGCC
>JBDKGF010000064.1:0-6280 GCA_039798305.1 Cyanobacteriota bacterium | reverse complement strand
TCTCTACCTGTTGCCGCGTGAGTTGATCACCGCAGGAGCTGGAGACGAGAAAGCCACCCGCAAGGGTGGCTTTTTTGTTGGCGGGGCAGCGCTGTGGCTCGATTTCAGCTGTTGTGAGGGGCTGGTTGTAGCGTCGGTGTTGAGTCGGCGTCCCGTGGCGGTCATGCAGCGCGCTTTTCGGTGGCGTTTCCTAGTGCGGTTGTTCTGGCGTTCCTATCGGCTCTGGGATCGTGAGGATTGCGTGGATCTCAGTGCGGCATTTGCTTATCACACTCTGCAATCATTTTTTCCGATTCTATTGATTGCGTTGGGTGTTGCCAGTCGGCTGTTGGGGCGCGTGGATAACCTTTCTGACCAGATCTTGGGATTGGCGGATCAGGTGTTGCCGCCCTCGGTGATCCCTGTCATCCGTAGCACGCTCAATCAGTTGATTCGCCAGGGAACGGGTGCCGGCTTGGTGGGCGCAGGTTTCCTGTTGGTGTCTTCTACTAACGCTTACCTCAGCTTGCAACGTGGTGCCGATCGCTTGTGGGGATTCCGCCCATGTCTGCTTCCCATTGATCATTGGACCAGGCCGGTCTGGCGCTTTATTCGGGCACGCCTGGAAGCAATCGCGCTGGTCACCCTGATCGGTTTTTTTGTGGTGCTGGATCAACTCACCACAAATCTGAGACTGCTCAGTCCTGGCAGTTGGCGTCTGATGTTGCAGGCGTGGCTGCCGAATTGGTTGCATCTATGGGCGCCGGTGCCGATGGTTGTGGACTTCGGGATTTCGTTGTTGATTGCTTGCAGTCTTTCCTTTGCGCTACTGGCCATCCTCCCGTCGCGGCATGTGCCAGCCCAATCATTGATCCCTGGTTCCTTGTTGATCGGTTTTGTGTTGACCGTATTCAATGTGGTGCTTGGCCGCAGCTTGTTGTCGCTCGGTACCCGTTTTCAGGCTTATGGCGTGATTGGTGGTGTCCTGCTGCTCAGCCTCTGGGTTTGGCTGGTGGGTTTGGTTGTGTATTACGGCACAGCATTGAGTGTGGTGGTGAGCCGTCGCCGCGATGGCGAGGCATCCGCCCGCTTTGCCGTTTCCACCGTCAACGGGTCAAAGTGAAGATGGAGTCACTCAGCCTTGAGGTCGCCTGATGCAACGCCCGGTCCCTTGGCTTTGGATCATCGTGATCGGCTTGCTGCTCCTGGCGCCAGGGTTCACAGCACGCCTGCTCTTTGATGTTTTGGAGGGCTTTGCCCTCTTGCTGGTCTTCGGTCCACTGGTGCTGGCTGGAGCTGGTTTTCTGGCCTGGCAGTGGTTCCGGCGGCGCTTGATCACCTGTCCCGCCTGCGGGACGCCCAGCCTTGGTGCTGCAGCGTGCCCGGCCTGCGGTGCCGTCTTCGTCGACGTGGACACGCGGTCCACACCGGCAGCAGATCAACCAGCCAGTACCGCGGTGATCGATGTCGAGGTTCGCGACGTTTCAGGCGACCCCTGAAGGATCGCTGAGGCTGCCCTGACGGGCCAATTCAGCCAGTCGTCTCTCCCTCAGATAGAGAAACAGGGGAGCTGCAAAAGCGAAGGCGATGGTGACGGAGCTCAGCAACACCAGCCAGAGGTGTCGCATCTGCAGGCGTCTGCTTTCCACCACCATCCAGATCGTCACCGCCGAGGCTCCCACCAGCAGATCGCGTGACAGCGACTGGGCTGCCGCGTTGGCATTCGCCAGGGCGATGAACAAACCCACATCAAAGTTGGAGCCGTAGTCGCGCATGAAAGCAAGGTTGGCCATCCAGGGCAGCACGCCGCCGGCGACTGCCAGAGCCAGGTAGAGCCAGGCCAGCCACGGCTTCGGTGCTGTTGGCAGTGGCAGGTTTGATGGCTGGGATTTCACGGCAGGGTTCATGCGCTCGGGGTGTCCCATTGGATCACTTCCTGCTCGACCCCTTCCAGCACAGCGCTGCAACGGTTGGCATAGGCCTCTGCACGCCGATAGAGCGTTGCCATCTCTTCCACTTCCAGCTCGCTGGACTGCAGCTTGGCCATGGCGAGCTCCAGGGCCGTTCGGGCTTCGTTGAAGCTCAGCTGCTCCACCTCGGCGCGCCACTGGCTTTCCTGATCCGCGGCGTTTCGCTTGCGCTTCGGTTTGGGCTCAGCCATGGTCATCTGGCTCCGTGTTCTTGACAAGCGTGTTGATCCTGCCGTCCGCCACCATCAGCTGCAGGGCATCACCGGCCTGAACCTGCCGCACCGAGCGCACCAGCTGGCCATCGCGCGGGTGCACCAGCGCGAAGCCGCGCTCCAGCAAGCGTTGGGGAGAGAGAGCCTGCAGGAGTTCGAGGCGTTGCTGGAGCTGCTGGCGTTTGTTCGCCAGCAGCTGGCGGGGATGCAGCTGTTCCAGCCGCGCACGCTCGCTAGCGAGGTGCAGGCGCTCCCGTTCCAACCGGTGCCTCAGGGTCTGCAACAGCTGCGCCCGTTGCTGTTGCACGGCCTGCAGCAGGTGTCGGCGGTCGGGCAACAGTGCCACCACGGCCGCGGTGGGTGTTGCGGCCCGGTAGTCGGCAACCAGGTCTGCAATGGTGGTGTCATCCTCATGCCCCAGCCCCGTCACCAGGGGCAGCGGGCAGGCGGCAAGATCGCGGGCGAGGGCCTCACTGTCGAACACCGCCAGGTCTTCGCGGCTGCCGCCGCCACGGGCCAGAACGATGGCCTCGATGCCGCAGGCCTGAGCTCGGGCGATCACCTCGGCCAGCCGGGTCCGGATCTGCTCTTCCACAGCACCCTGAACAGGAATGGGTACCACATGGATGCAGGTGGAAGGCCAGCGCTCCTGCGCGGTGCGCAGCATGTCTGCCAGAGCAGAACTGGGAACGCTGGTGAGGAGTGCAATCGCCCTTGGCATCGCGGGCAAGGCCCGCTTCCGCGCTGGATCAAAGAGTCCTTCCGGCTCCAGCAGGGCCCGCACCCGCTCGAACTGGCGCAGGACGGCACTCAGGCTGGGCCTCAGATCGAGAATCTGAACGCAGAGGCTGGCGCGGCTGGCCCAGAAATTCAGTTTTCCCACCACGAGCACGCCATCGCCCTCGCTGGGTTGGAAGCTGAGCTTGCTGAGCTGCGATGCCCAGATCACTCCGGAGATCGAGGCCTGCTCATCGACAAGCGTGAGCCAGAGATGGCCCTTCTTCCGCTGGGGGCGCGACACGGTGGCCTCCAGTAGAAAGCGCGGCGCGAAGCCTCGCTCCAGTAGGGAGGCAATCGCCTGATTCAGTGCAGCGACGCTGTAGCGCGGCAGTCCGAGTTCAGTGCTCACCGCTCCAGGCGGCGGTAGCAACTCCACCAGTAGAGACAAATCAGGCTCCCGAGCAATGCCACGATCTGGCCTGCCGGGTGATCGATCCGGATCCAACCCACGCAGGTGATCACCATGCCGCTGCTGAGCATGCGGGCGCCATCGCGGCGGTTCTTGGCGAAAAGCTGAGCCAGGGGAGCTGCGGTTGCTGTGCAGTCAGTTTGAACCATCAAAAAGCGCCCCCTCGCACGAGGAGGCGCAGGCAGAGCCGACGCTCCGATCGTCCGACTTCAGCCGAGACCGAGCTGGCCCAGGATGCCTTGGCCGGTGAGCAGCTCGGTGGCGAGGCCGATGGTGAAACCGAGCATGGCCAGGCGGCCATTCCAGGTTTCAGCGAAATTCACAAAACCGAAGCGTGCGGATGTGGAGGTGGAGTCAGGCATCGGATTGACGCGAACGGCGGGACTGTAACGAAACATGTGGGCTGCTTGACGGTGCTCGGCGATACGGTTGTCGCCACTTGTCCGATGCCTGCTGTGTCACGCCAGCTGCTGCAGAGCCAGCTTTCGGCTCCCCTGCCTGAGGCCCCGGAGCTCGTGCTGGTGACCGACCTCGATGGCACGCTGTTGGGGGGAGCCACGGCTGAGCGTCGCAACTTCTATCGCTGGTTGGCGGAGCGGCGTGAGCAGGTGTTGCATGTGTTCTGCACCGGGCGTGATCTGGCTTCGATCGCAAGGGTGCTGCAGGACGATGAGCCGATCGGATTGGCTGCCCCGCACCTGGTGATCGGGGATGTGGGTTGCACGGTGGCTTGCGGCCAGTCGCTGTTGCCGCTGCCTCTGGCCGTGGAGCCGATCGAGGCCCGCTGGCTGGGGCTGGAGGAGCGGCTGCTGCCGCTGCTGCAGGGGCAGCCCGGCCTGGCGGCGCAACCGCTGCATTCCGAGCGGCGTTTGGCCTACTACGTCGACCCAGAGGAGTTCGACCACAGCCTGATTCCGCAGCTGGAGGCCCACGGCGTGGATTGCCTGCTCTCCGACAACCGTTATCTCGATCTGCTGCCGACCGGCGTGAACAAAGGCTCCACTCTTCTGGCTCTGTTGGAGTGGTTGGAGGTGGACCGCGAGCGGGTGGTGACAGCGGGCGACACGCTCAACGATCTGGCGATGTTTGAAACCGGGCTCAAGGGCGTGATGGTGGCCAACGCGGAAGCGGCACTGCTTGAGCATCTGCCCCGCTTGTCCTCGGTGTACCTGGCTTCAGCGGAGGGGTGCGCTGGGATCGCCGAAGGGCTGCGCCATTTCGGTTTCGATCACCTCTGGGTTTGACGCCGCTGCAGGGCTCGGTTGGTGAGCGCTGTGGCCGGTGTGTTGGCGGGATCGTCCGGCCAGGGGTGGCGGGGGTAACGCCCGCGCAAGTCCTTGCGCACCTCCTGGTAGGCGCCACTCCAGAAGCCCGCCAGATCCTGCGTGATGGCAGCCGGCCGGCCGGCGGGTGAGAGCAGCTGCACCGTGACGGCCAGACGGCCCCCCAGCACGGTGGGGGTGCTGGTCGCTCCGAACAGTTCCTGCAACTTCACCGCCAGCACCGGCTCTCCGCTGCTGTAATCCAGCCGTGCCCGGCGGCCCGAGGGGATCGGGATGGCCTCAGGCAGCAGGGCCTCCAGCTCACGCCGGGCCTCCCAGGGCAGCCCGCTCCACAGCGCTTCCTCCAGGTTGAGCCCCTGCAGGTCAGCGCGACTGCGGATCCCCCCGAGTTGATCGGCCAGCCAGCCGCTGGGATCGGCGGCCAGGGCCGTCAGGCTCCTGTCGGGCCATGGCTCCCCCAGCTCCCGGTGCGCCAGGCAGAGGCGTTGCTGGAGCTGGCGACTGCTGTCCGTCCAGGGGAGAGCGTCCAGACCCAGCTCGGCCAGCCCGCTCAGGAGCGCTGTGTGCAGCGCCGAATCGGGTGCATCGGGCCAGGGGCGCCGTTCCAGCACCAGGGCTCCCAGGCGCAGCTCCCGTTCTGCCCGGATGCGTTGCTGCTGGCTGTCCCAGGACACCTGGCCCTGCTCCTCGCCGGCGACCAGGGCCAGGGCGTTGAGGCTGTTGAGGGCCAGCGGCAGGGCCAGCTGGATGCGGGCATCGCTGCTGCCTCCATCTGCAGCCGCGATCGCCAGCGCAGGGCTGCCCACCAGGGGGTCGCTGGGATGGAGCACGGCGCCGCGGCCGCTGCGGGTGAGATAGCGGCCTGAACCCGGCGTGCGCTCCAGTGCCACCCGCTCGGGGTAGGCATGGGCCAGCAGTTCAGCGGCAACGGCCGCTTCAAGCTCAGCCGGCGCTTCGGCATGAAGGTGTTCCGGGAGTTGGCGCCGCAGCTGCTGTTGCAGTTGCCGCAACTGCTCGCGTCGTGGATCACGGCCGGAGTTCCGCAGCCAGTCGACCCGTCGCATCAGGTCGCTGCCGGCTTCCAACTGGGAGAGCGGATCGCGTTCGCTCAGCAGGGCGGCCAGGCTGCAGCCCAGATCCACGGCCCCCAGCTCGCAGGAGCGCAGCAGCAGTTGGGCCAGGCGTGGATGCACCCCCAGGCCGGCCAGCCTGCGGCCATGGGCATTGAGGCTGCCGCCCTCCTCCAGGGCTCCCAGCTGGCGCAGCAGCCCTTGCCCTTCGCGCAGGTGAGCCTCGGGCGGCGGTTCTAGCCAGGGGAGCGTTTCGCCGAGGCCTGCGCCCCACTCGGCCAACTGGAGCACCAGCGGGGCTGGATCGGCTTCCATCACAGCGGGTGGATCAAAGGCGGGTCGGCGTTGCTGCTCGGCCGGGCTCCACAGGCGCAGGGCGCGTCCCGGGCCCAGGCGGCCAGCGCGGCCCGCCCGCTGCTCGGCGCTGGCCTGGCTGGCCGGCACGGTCATCAGACTCTCCATGCCGCTCACCGGGTCGAAGCGGCTGCGTCGGCTCAGACCGCTGTCGATCACCAGGCTGACGCCTTCGATAGTGAGAGAGCTCTCCGCGATGGCAGTGGCCAGCACCACCTTGCCG